>DASUII010000232.1:0-7784 GCA_036279835.1 Pseudonocardiaceae bacterium | reverse complement strand
GTCACACCATCGGCCGCCGAGCACGGTCCCGAACACCCCGGCCGCCATGAACGCCACGAACGGCCAGGCGTACAGCGACAGCTCGCCGAGGTCGGCCACCAAGGCCGGCATGGCCGTCCCCACCCCCATCGCCTCGAACGCTACCATGCTGATCAGCAGCAACACGCCGATCGTGGTCGCGCGGCGGCTCGGGCCGAACAGCTCCGAGCGAACCGTCGTCACAACCTCGGGAATCGCGCTCACGGCGACCAGCCTGCAACCTCGACCCGGGTACAGGTCAAGCATCGCGCCGTGCGAGGGGCGCGTGTCGTGAACTTGACCAGACCGACGTCGGGAGGGGGCTGGGAACGTCGGTCGAGTTGAGTTCACGGCCAGTAGCAACATCGGCTCCGGTGGTCCGATGGGCGCTGCGGTGCCAGTCTGGGGGTATGGAGTACACGCAGCTGGGTCGGAGCGGCCTTTCGGTGTCCCGACTGTGCATGGGGACGATGAACTTCGGCCCGGAGACCTCGGAGGCCGACAGCCACACGATCATGGATCGAGCCCACGAGCAGGGCATTAATTTCTTCGACACCGCGAATGTCTATGGCTGGAAGAAGGGCGAAGGGGTTACCGAGCAGATCATCGGCCGATGGTTCGCCAGCGGTGGCGGGCGCCGGGAACGCACCGTGCTGGCGACCAAGCTCTACGGCTCGATGGGTGACTGGCCCAACGAGACCAAGCTGTCCGCCCTGAACATCCGGCGGGCTTGCGACGACTCGCTGCGCCGGCTGCAGACCGACTACATCGATCTCTACCAGATGCACCACGTGGATCGGGCCACCCCGTGGGATGAGATCTGGGAGGCCATGTCGGTACTCCGGCAGCAAGGAAAGATCATCTACGTCGGCTCGTCGAACTTCGCCGGCTGGCACCTGGCCAAGGCGCAGGAGGCGGCTCACCGGCAGCATGTCACGGGCCTGGTCAGCGAGCAGTCCATCTACAACCTGCTCACCCGATGGGTCGAGCTGGAGGTGCTGCCCGCCGCGCGGGACTACGGCATCGGCGTGATCCCCTGGTCGCCGCTGAACGGCGGCCTGCTCAGCGGGGTACTGCGCAAGCAACGCGAAGGCGGCGGCTCGCGAAGCACCACCGGGCGTTCGGCCGACGCGCTCGAAGCTAACCGGGAGCGCATCGACGCCTACGAGAAGCTGTGTGCCGATCTCGGCGAGGACCCCGCCAACGTCGGGCTGGCCTGGCTGCTGCACCAGGACGGCGTCACCGCGCCGATCGTCGGTCCGCGGACCGTCGCGCAACTGGACAGCTCACTACGAGCCGTCACGATCACTCTGAACGTCGACGTGCTGGCCAGGCTTGACGAGCTGTTCCCGGCACCGGGGCCCCACGGCGCCAAACCCGCACCGGAGGCGTATGCGTGGTAACGAGCTCGCTAGAGATCTTCCGGGTCGTTGACGTCGTCCCGGGCCAGGTAGGTAGCCAGCCGCTCGACGGCGTCCTCAAAATCCGGGTGTTCGTCGACGAATGCTCGGAGTCGGGCGGCCAGCCACTCGACGCGGAGCTGCTCGCCGCCGCGCCGGTCTTCGAGTTCCTCAATGCCACGGTCGGTGAAGTACATGGCTCAACCTCCGAGAGCGGCGGTGATCAGCTCGCGCTGCTCGACCTCATGTACCTTGGCCGATCCCGCAGACGGAGCTGCCATGGCACGCCGGGAGATCCGCCGCAATCCGCCCAGCCGCTCGGGCATCAGCTCGGGCAGGCTCAGCCCGTAGAACGGCCAGGTGCCCTGGTTGGCCGGCTCCTCCTGCACCCAGTACACCTCGGTCGCGTCCGGATAGCGGTCCAGCGCCGTGGCCAGCCGCCGCTGGGGCACCGGATAGAGCTGCTCGACGCGCACGATCGCAGTGTCGGTGATGCCACGTTGCTGGCGCGCGGCGTGTAACTCATAGCTGATTTTGCCGCTGCACAGCAGGACCCGGCGCACCGCCGAGCAATCGATCACCATCGGGTCATCGAGAACCGACGCGAACCGGCCCGAGGTGAAGTCCTGCACCGGGCTCACCGCCGCCTTCAGACGCAGCATCGACTTCGGTGTGAACACGATTAACGGCCGGTGCACCCCGTCTAGGGCATGCCGGCGCAGTAGGTGGAAATAGTTCGCCGGCGTGGACGGCTGCGCCACGGTCATGGAGCCTTCAGCGCACAACTGCAGGAAGCGCTCAATGCGTCCTGACGTGTGGTCGGGGCCTTGTCCCTCGTGACCGTGCGGCAGCAACAGAACGACATCGGAACGCTGACCCCACTTGGCCTCTCCGGAAGAGATGAACTCGTCGATCACCGGCTGCGCCCCATCGGCGAAATCACCGAACTGCGCCTCCCACAACACCAAAGCGTCCGGGTTCGCCACCGAATAGCCGTATTCGAAGCCCAACGCAGCGAACTCCGACAATGCTGAGTCGTAGGCCATGAATTTCGCCTGGTTCGGGGCGATGTTATTCAACGGCGTGTACTCGGCCCCGGTCTTGCGGTCGATCAGCACCGAGTGCCGTTGCACGAACGTGCCACGCCTGGTGTCCTGGCCGGACAGCCGCACCGTACGGCCGTCCAGGCACACCGAGCCGAGCGCCAGCAGTTCGGCGAAGGCCCAGTCGATTCCTCCCTCGCGGGCCATTTTCGCGCGTTTTTCCAGCACCGGTCTGACCCTGGGATGCGGAGTGAAACCTGCAGGCAGGTCGACGTGCGCGTCGGCGATCCGCTCGATGACGCTGCGGTCCACCCCGGTGGACAGTCCGGTGGGTAACGGCTGCTCGGTCTCCACCGATTCGCTCGGGGCCGCAGCCCGTTTTTCCAGCTCCCGAACCTCGTTGAAAACGTGTTCGAGCTGCTGCGCGTAGTCCTTCAGGACGCGCTCGGCCTCCTCGACGGACATGTCCCCACGGCCGATGAGCGCCTCGGTATAACCCTTGCGGACCGACCGCTTGGTGTCGATGATGTCGTACATTTTCGGCTGCGTCATCGACGGGTCGTCGCCCTCATTGTGACCACGGCGGCGGTAGCACACCATGTCGATCACGACGTCTTTCTGGAATGCCTGCCGGTACTCCACGGCCAGCTTGGCCACCCAGACGCAGGACTCCGGGTCGTCACCATTGACGTGGAACACGGGCGCGCCGATCATCTTCGCGACGTCGGTCGAGTACTCGCTGGACCGCGCGTATTGCGGTGCCGTGGTGAATCCCACTTGATTGTTCACGATCACATGCACAGTGCCGCCGGTGCGGTATCCGCGTAATTGCGACAGGTTGAGCGTCTCTGCCACGACGCCCTGGCCAGCAAAGGCGGCGTCTCCGTGCAGTGCCACGGGCATTACGGTGAAACCGTCCGGGCCCTTGTCCAGCAGGTCCTGCTTGGCTCGCGTGATGCCCTCCAGCACCGGGTCCACCGCCTCCAGGTGCGACGGGTTGGAGGTCAGCGACACCTTCGTCTCGCCGTCGCCGAACATCCGGTAGTACTTGCCCTCGGCGCCCAGGTGGTATTTGACGTCACCGGAGCCGTGTGCCTGGCCCGGGTCGACGTTGCCCTCGAACTCGCGGAAGATCTGCGAGTACGGCTTGCCCACGACGTTGGCCAGCACGTTGAGCCGCCCACGGTGCGGCATGCCGAGCACCACCTCGTCCAGCTCGTACTCGGCGGCCTTGTCCAGCACCGCGTCCAGCAGCGGGATGACGGTCTCGGCGCCTTCCAGCGAGAACCGCTTCTGACCGACGTACTTGGTCTGCAGGAACGTCTCGAAGGACTCCGCGGCGTTGAGTTTGGACAAGATGTACTTCTGCTGCGCGCGGCTGGGTTTGTCGTGCACCCGCTCGACGCGCTCCTGCAACCACTGCCGCTCATCCGGTGCCAGGATGTGCATGTACTCCACCCCGACGTTGCGGCAGTAGGCGTTGCGCAGGACGCCCAGGACGTCGCGCAACTTCATGTGTGAGTGCCCGGCGAACCCGCCGACGGCGAACGTCCGATCCAGGTCCCACAGGGTGAGGCCGTGGCTGAGCACGTCGAGATCGGGGTGTCTGCGCTGGCGGTAGTTCAGCGGGTCGGTGTCGGCCATCAGGTGGCCGCGGGTGCGGTAGGCGTCGATCAGCTCGAGTACCCGGGCGGTCTTGGTGACCTGCCCCTCGGGGATGTCCTGTACCCAGCGCACCGGCTCGTAGGGCACCCGCAGCGAGGCGAACACGTCGTCGTAGAAACTGTCGTCGCCCAGCAGCAGGCCGTGTATGCGGCGCAGGAACTCGCCGGACTCGGCACCCTGGATGATGCGGTGGTCGTAGGTGGAGGTCAGCGTGATGATCTTGCTGATCGCCATCTCGGCGAGCGCCTCGTCGCTGGCGCCCTGAAAGGCCGCCGGGTACTCCATCGCGCCGACGCCGATGATGGCTCCCTGCCCGGACATCAACCGGGGTACCGAGTGGTTGGTGCCGATGGTGCCCGGGTTGGTCAGCGTGATCGTGGTAGCCGTGAGATCCAAGGCGGTGAGTCGGCCCTCTCTGGCCTTGCGGATGATGTCTTCGTAGGCCTGCCAGAACTGGGCGAAGGTCATCACCTCGCAACCCTTGATCGAGGTGACGACGAGGCTGCGTCCCTTGGCTGTCCTGAGGTCGATCGCCAGCCCCAGGTTGACGTGCTCGGGTGCCACGACCGCGGGTTTGCCCTGCTCGTCGGTGGTGTAGTGGCGGTTCATCTGCGGGTGCTCGGCCAGCGCCCGCACCGTCGCGTACCCGATGAGGTGGGTGAAGCTGATCTTCCCGCCACGGGTCCGCTGGAGATGGTTGTTGATCACAATGCGGTTGTCGACAAGTAGCTTTGCCGGTACCGCGCGCACGCTGGTGGCCGTCGGCAGCTCCAGCGAGGTCTCCATGTTCGCCACCACGCGGGCCGCCGCGCCGCGCAGCGGGGTGGTGGTGTCGTGGTGCGGATCGTGCTGCGCTTGCGTGGGCCCGGCGGCATGCGCCGTGCCGGTGGCACCGTTGGCCGGTGGCTGCGTGCGCGGGGGCTGCTTCGCCGGTGACAGCGTGCTGGTGCGCGGAGCCTTGCCGTTGACGGTGCCTTGCGATGCCGGCCGGTAGTCGGCGAAGAAGTCGTGCCACGACGAGTCCACCGCCGAGGGATTGGCGAGGAACTGCTCGTACATCTCCTCGACGAGCCACTCGTTCGGGCCGAACTGCACAGGGGGGTCGCTGCGGGACACTGCCGAAAGTCGCCTCTATCCGTTCTGCTGCGGGTCTGCCTCAGGGGCACTGACGCAGCTTCCAGGCTAGCCCCCGTCGCGGCGAATAAGGCGTTCGGCGCGACCCTTGGCGCGCCGGTGAACGGGCGGACAGTCGCTGGAGATCAAGCGCCACTACGCGGCGACGGTGCCGTCTGGCGAGCCTGCGGCCCACAGTCGGGCGTAGTGCCCGTCAGCCGCGAGCAGCTCGAGGTGGCGGCCCTGCTCCACGATCCGCCCGCCGTCGAGCACCACGATCCGGTCCGCCTTGGCTGCGGTGGCCAGCCGGTGCGCGATGACGATGGTGGTGCGGCGCGCGGCGAGCCGATCCGCGGCGGCCAGCACTATCGACTCGGTGGCCGGATCCAAGGCCGCGGTGGCCTCGTCGAGTAGCAGCAGGTCAGGCTCGACCAACTCGGCGCGAGCCAGTGCGATCAGTTGCCGCTGTCCGGCGGACAGGCCCTGCCCGCGCTCGTTGACCTGTTGGCGAAACCCGTGCGGTAGCGCGGCGACGGCCGCCAGCGCGCCGACCCGCCGGGTCGCCGCCTCCACCTCGGTGGGCGATGCCTGCGCCACGCCGTAGCTGATGTTGCCGGCGACGTCACCGCGGAACAGGTGCGCCTCCTGCGGCACCACGCCCAGCCGGTGGTGAAACGCCGCCGGGTCGAAACGGCGCACGTCGATGCCGTCGACCAGCACCGTTCCCGCCGTCGGGTCGTAAAACCTGGCCAGCAGTTTGACCACGGTGGACTTGCCGGCTCCGGTCGCCCCTACCAGCGCGACGGTCTCGCCGGGCGCGATCCGTAGTGACACCCGGTCCAGCGCGGGCGCTGCGGCGCCAGGGTAGCGAAAGGTCACGTCACGAAGCTCCACCTCCCCGCGCAGCCGGGACGGCACCGCCACGGCGTCGGCGCCGGGGGCTGGCACGGAGATCGGCGTGTCCAGCAGCTCCCTGATCCGCCGCAGCCCGACCGCGGCCTGCTGGTAGCCGTCGAAGACCTGGGACAGCTGCTGCACGGGCGCGAAGAACAGACCCAAATAGAGCAAAAAGGCGGTGAGCACCCCGGCGGTGACGGTGCCCCCGGCAACTCGGGACGCCCCGACACCCAGGACCGCGGCGGTCGCAAGGTCCGACAGCAGCGCCACGAACGGGAAGTAGGTGGCGATGTAGCGCTGCGCGCGCAGCCGGGCGCGCCGGTAGGCGTCGCTGCGGGCGGCGAAGTCCCGGGCCGAGCGCCGCTCCCGGGTGAACGCTTGGGTCACCCGGGCACCGGAGACGTTTTCCTGCAGGTCGGCGTTGACCTCGCTGACCCGCTCCCGAGCCTCGGTGTAGGCCGCCGAGGACAGCCGCCTGAACACCACCGTGGCCGCGATCAGTACCGGCAGGCCGAGCATCGCCACGGCAGCGAGCCCGGCGTTGGTGACCAGCAGCGCGACGGCCACGCCGGCGACCGTCAGCACGCTGATCAGCGCGGTAGATAACCCGGTCTGCAGGAACGTCGACAGCGCATCGACATCGGTGGTCATCCGGGTCATGATCCGGCCGGCCATCTCGCGTTCGAAATAGTCCATTCCGAGCCGCTGCAGGTGCGCGAAGTTGCGCACCCGCACCAGGTACAGCAGCGTTTCGCCAGCCCGCGCGGCGACCACCGTCTGGGCGGCGATGACCAGCCAGTCAGCAGCCACTACCCCGAACCCCACCGCCACTGCGATGACGAGTAGCTGCGGCGCGTGCCCGGTGATGGCGTTGACGGCTAGGCCGCCCAGCGCCGGGAACGCCACGGTCGCCAGCGCGTCGAGGCCCACCAGGATCGCGGTGAGGCCCAGCCAGCCGCGCACCGGTCGCAGTAACCGGCGCAGCCGAAAGTCCGGATCCGGGGCGGTCGGATCGGCGCGCCGGATGTCGGGCTGGGCGGTCGCGGGCGGTAGCGCGGCCACCGCCGCGAGCAGTTCCGGGGTCGGCCCGACGCCGCCGAGCATGCTGGCCCCCAGGCCGCCGCGCACCGCGCCGGCCGCGTTGCGGGCGGTCCGTAGCACCTCGCTGGCGTCTTGCGGTGCGTCAATCGGCGCACCCGCCGGCCACAGCTGCGCAGTGACGCCGTCCGGACCTGGCTCCAGCACACCGAACGGGGTGGTCGTGACGTTCTCGATCACCTCATCGGGGCCGGCGAGCAGCGCACGGAACAACGCGCACCGGGTGGCCAGCTCGGGCTGCGTCCCGACGTCGATCACCCGGCCGCCGTCGAGTACCGCGATCCGGTCGGCCAGTGCCAGCGAGGACCGGCGGTGCGCGATGAGCAAAGTGGTGCGCTGGGCCGTGACCCGACGCAGGGTGGCGTGAATGGCAGCCTCGGTGGTGGCGTCAACCGCGGAGGTGGCGTCATCGAGCACGAGTATCCGCGGGTCTGACAGCAGTGCTCTGGCCAGCGCGATCCGCTGACGTTGGCCGCCGGACAGGGTCAGTCCCCGCTCGCCGACCGGGGTGTCGTAGCCCTGCGGCAGCGCGGAGATGAACTCGTGCGCC
>DASUII010000231.1:0-3476 GCA_036279835.1 Pseudonocardiaceae bacterium | reverse complement strand
GCACCAGCACGCCCTCGCCGACGGCCTCAGCGACCGCGCTCGCACACCCGCCGTGCGCCCGGACCTGCGCGATGCACTCGAGCGGACCATCCGGCGCACCACTCGCCCACACCGGACGGTCCGCTTCGATCACGCCGACGTCTAGATGGTGCGCGGATCCCAGCCGCACCCTGCCGGTGGCCGGTTCCAGTCCCAGGACGAATCGCGGTCGGCCATCGGGGGCTGGGTGTTGCAATCCCAGCCCCCGACGCTGTCCGACGGTAAAGCCGTGCACGCCCTGATGCTGGCCGAGGACTTTTCCGGTCTCCCCGTCGACCAACTCTCCGGGCTGGACGCCCAGCCGGCCGGCCAGAAATGCCCGGGTATCGCCCGAGGGAATGAAACAGATGTCGTGGCTGTCCGGTTTGCCGGCGACGGCCAGGCCGCGTCGAGTCGCCTCAGCCCGGATCTCGCCCTTAGCGGTGTCGCCGACCGGAAATAGTGCGTGCGCCAACTGCTCGGCGGTGAGCCCGGCCAGCACATAGGACTGGTCCTTGCCAGCGTCCACCGCCCGGCGCAGGACGCCGTCGGCTAGGCGCGCGTAGTGACCGGTGCAGACCGCGTCGAAGCCGAGGTCCCGCGCTCGGTCCAGCAACGCGGTGAACTTGATCCGCTCGTTGCACCGCAAGCACGGGTTGGGGGTGCGCCCGGCGGCGTACTCGGCGACGAAGTCGTCCACCACGTCGGCGGTGAACTGTTGCGCGAAGTCCCAGACGTAGAACGGGATGTCGACGACGTCGGCGACCCGTCGCGCGTCGGCTGCGTCCTCTTTGGTGCAGCACCCGCGGGCTCCGGTGCGCAGCGTGCCGGGTTGCGCCGATAGCGCCAGGTGCACCCCGACCACCTCATGCCCGGCGTCGACCGCCCGAGCGGCCGCCACCGACGAATCCACCCCACCGCTCATGGCGGCCAAGACCTTCACGATGCCGCCGCCCGTCGGAATCCGGCCCCCCGGGCCCGAGCGACGACCGGCTCGATGGCATCGAGAACTTCGGCCACGTCCGCGGCGGTAGAGGTGCGCCCGAGGGAGAAGCGCAGCGAGCCGCGGGCAGCGGCCGGGGTGGCTCCCATCGCCAGCAATACGTGCGAGGGCTGTGCTACACCGGCGGTGCACGCCGCTCCCGTAGAACACTCGATGCCCCGGGCGTCGAGGAGCATCAGAAGCGAGTCGCCCTCGCAGCCGGGAAAGGTGAAATGGGCATTACCCGGCAATCGAGAGGGACCGCCATCGATCAGGCCGTCACCCGGATCTCCGTTGAGCACCGCATCGGGCACCTTGGCCAGGATCCCGTCCACCAGGTCGTCGCGCAGCGCCGCGAGCCCGATCGTGGTCTGTGGCTGGCTAGCCACGGCGTGCCGGATCGCGGTGGACAACCCGACGATCGCGGGGACGTCCAGCGTGCCGGAGCGCACATCGCGCTCCTGCCCACCGCCGTGCAGCAGCGGGGTCGCCGCGACCTCCCGGCCCAGCAACAGCACCCCGGCTCCGTAAGGGCCGCCCAGCTTGTGCCCGGTCAAGGTGAGAGCGGCGGCCTGGGACCGACCGAAGTGCACCGGCAGCTGGCCGACTGCCTGCACGCCATCGGTGTGCAGCGGCACCCCGTACCCGGCGGAGACCTCGGCCAGCTCTCGCACCGGCGCTACGGTGCCCACCTCGTTGTTCGCCCACATCACGGTCACCAGGGCCACCGATCCCGGGTCCCGAGCCAGCGCGGCGCGGAGGGTTTCCGGGTGCACCCGACCGTGGTCGTCGACCTCGAGCCAGCCCACCTCGGCGCCCTCGTGATCGGCCAGCCAGGACACCGCGTCGAGCACCGCGTGATGCTCGACGGTGGACGCCAGCACCCGCGTGCGGCGGGGATCGGCGCCGCGCCGTTGCCAGAACAGCCCCTTGACGGCGAGGTTGTCTCCCTCCGTGCCGCCGCCGGTGAACACCACCTCAGACGGGCGCGCACCCACCGCGTCGGCGATGCTTTCCCGGCATTCCTCCACGGTGCGCCGCGCACGCCGGCCCGAGCCATGAAGCGACGAGGCATTGCCCAAGGTGGACAATTCCTGGCTCATCGCTGCCACCGCCTCCGGCAGCATCGGCGTTGTGGCGGCGTGGTCGAGGTAGGTCATCGAGACACCAGCCTAACGGCGCCCGCCGTGGCCGCGGCGCGGGCCGCTCACCACATCCACGCTCACACCCGGCCTGGCGCCTCCAGCATGAGGTTCCGGACTATCGCTGGTTTGCGGTCGCCCTGGAATAGAGGCGGTGGCGGCGCTTGGCGTATGCCGGATGCCGGGCCCCAAAACATCCCGAACAGCACACGGACCAGTGGCGGCAGCATCTGCCGGAGCTGCGCCCATTCCTGGGGCGAGGCTTCGCTGGTGGCCAAACCCAAGACGATCGGCAGGTGCGGCCGGGGAATCCCGGCGAGGGCCCGCTGGCCAAAGGCATCCCATTCTTCAGCGGTGATGTGCGCGGCGCACAGCGGCAGGGCAATCCTCTCTTCGTCGTCGAGGTGGGCGTTGATGGCCTGGTGCAGCTCGGCGAGGACACTCGCGCGCTGCGATAGGGGACGCGTGGTGTCTGCCGCTGCAGCGATCAGCGGATCAATGTGCGCGTGCTGGGCCTCCAGCCGGTCCAGGTCTGCCACGGCAGGAGGGGCGCGGTGGCGCAGAGTGGGCCACAGCCAGGTGTCTTCCTCGGCGTGGTGGTGGTGCAGCAGGCTCAGGGTCACCGCGATTTGTTGTTCGATCAGTGCCTGGTGCGCGGTGTCCCGGGGGCCACTGGCTACCTCGGCGAGGCGGCCGTACTCGACCCGCATGCACTTGTGAGCCAGCAGAAACCCGGAAAAATCGATCTCGATCATGGTGGACTGCCTTTCGTCGGTGCGGTCTGGTCCACTCTCGGTGACCGCACTTGGCGAGGACTTAACGCCGACTAGGTTGAGGCTTGGCGCAATTCGTTAAGCCCGGTTGATGGCCCTGGCGGGCTTGGGCCAGCCAGGGACGGACACCGATGCGCTCCTCCATCTCGGTGGCGATGGCGAGGTCGGCCAGCGCGGCCTCGGGATCGCCCAGGGCCAGCGCGGCCTCGGCGGTGAAGCAGGCCACCGACCCGCTGATCACGGCGCCCGATCCCATCCCCCAGACCTCCTTGATCCCAACCGGTCGAAGCAATTGATCTTGGTGTAGATCCTCGGCGAAGTGTGATCGTCGAGGAGGAGTCGAGTGGCCCAGCGCAGGATGCTGACCGAGTCCGATCGTGAGGAGATCTCCCGCGGGATCGTCGAGGGCGTGGAAGGGCAGGTGATCGCGGCGCGGATCGGTCGAAGTCCCAGTGTGGTGTCCCGGGACATCGCCCGGCACGGCGGCCGGGACGGTTATCGAGCCGTGGCTGCCCAGCGGGCGGCCACGGAGCACCGGTCGCGACCCAAGACCCGCAAGAT
>DASUII010000230.1:0-17205 GCA_036279835.1 Pseudonocardiaceae bacterium | reverse complement strand
CTCATCAGGCAAGCACGCTTTCGCTGAGCCGAGTGCCTGCGGCATAGCACCAGCTCCGCGCTGTTCACCACCACTGCACTACACAGCGGTGATCAACGTCGGGACGTAAGCGGTTGGCCGCACCCCGGCAATGTCGTGCTCGCGCTGTGTTCTGCCTGGACTTGCGCGCAGCGGGCTGCTATTGGCAGCCGTGCCGAGGTCATCCACCAACGTGGCCGAGTCTAAGAGGCCGGAACAGCCCCCGGTTCGACCTGCGAAACGGGTAGCGGCGGCTCAGGCAGACCCGCAGCGTCTCCTCCAGCCATGATGTCACGCTGACCGGTCCAACGACTCGCTCGGCGCTCGCCACAGGCCGTCTCGCCAGAACATGACCTGCTCACCGGCACGCTGCCCGACCCGGTAGGTCAATGTTGCCGGGTCACGGCAGGTCCCGTAGCGCCCTGCGATCGAGCGATGAGCGTCGAACAGACCGTCGGTGGCGAAGGTCGAGTGGCATGCGGAGCAGTGCGCTGTGCGGGCCCCCGTCCATACGGCGCTGCACCCGCTGCAGGAGTGCGGACCATGTGGTGCGGCGAAACCACGAGGGTTTGCATTGACCTGACCGCCGTTGGTGGATCCCTTGATGCTGCCGCCGGCGCCGGGGAGCGCCCACGGCTCGAAATTCAGAGGTTCTTGGTCTACGTTCACCCCGACTCCTCCTCTGGCATCCTCGGAGCACTATCCGCGGGTGAGCCGGGCAGACGGGTCAGGCAACGCCGATGCACCATGCGGACGGCTCGGTGAGACAACGACGACGGAGCCAGCGACGCCCCACAACCCCCGGTTGGACGTTCCGGTGATGGTCGCCTTATGGGTCGCTGGGCAAGGCTTGTGTCGGCATCCGCGCGGATAGCGGCATGTGCGGATGTGTCGAGCACTCTCGCTGGGCGCGGTGTCACCAGCGTTCGGTCACCTTCGGCATCATCTTCTTGCGGCGGGCAGTAGTGCCTGACGCCGTTCACAGCGAGTAACCGCTGGACGCGTGGGCGCCCTTGCGGTGACTCCTCTCTACGGTGAGCAGGATTCCTGCTGGGCGTAGCAGCGCAGCGGCGGTTCGGAACTCACGGGTGGGTAGGTGAGTCCGACGATGTTGGGTACGAAGGTGGCGTAGATGGTGGCGAAGTGGACGGCGAAGGAATCGACGGTCACGCCGGGCAGGAACGGCTGGCCGCATACGCTGCGGTTGATTCGAGACGGGTCAGCGGGCCCGGGGTGGGTGAAAGCGTCCACAACCACGGCGTAGGCCACGGCGTCCGCGAGGGCCTGGAAGTGCTCGACGACCCGGACCGGGCAGATGCTCTGGATTGGCACGTTGGTGGCGCCGTCGCCCTGAGCGGAGACCGACTTGGGCAGCTGCGGGATGGCGAGGTCGTCGGTCAGTGAGTACACGCTGGTGTAGCTCACGTCACCCGGGGTCTCGTCGTCGGCGTTGAGGGCCTTAAGGAAGTTCGATCCGATGGCAAACTGCCGCAGCGCCGGGACACACGAACCCGTGGCGCAGACCGTGTTGGCGCCGGCCGTGCCGTGGTAGGCGGCTTCCAATCCGACCATGTCGTCGACTGAGTTGCGGACATCAGGCCAGAACTTGATCGCCCACCGTGCCTCCAGCGGCCCCTGTGAGTGCGCCAAAATGTCGACCTTGGAGTGGTAGTGGTCGCGCATCTGGCGCACGGCGTAGACGACGTACTCCGTCGAGATCTGGATGTCGGTCAGTGCCCGGTCGGGCAGATCCACGGTGCACACATCGAAGCCGCTGTGGTTCAGCGCGGGCACGTAGTTCCAGTCCCAGCTTTCAGGCCCGGTCGAGGTGATTCCGTGCACGAGCAGCACCGGCTCATGGCCCGATGGTGACGGCGTGTCGTGACAACGCAGCGCCGCAGCTAGCGCCGCCGTAGGAGTCGCCAGAGGCGGCCCGCTCTGGGTGGCATCGACCATCGCTTGCGCGGGCAGGGCAAAGACCAACATCGACAACAGCGGGAGTGCCAGCAACACACGCCGAACCATGCCAGCTCCTTGGCCAACGTCGGCGCGGGCCGCCAGCAACCGACAGCCCCACCAGCCGAGGGATGGACGCCCGAGACTGCAGCCGGTCCGCACTCACCACGATCACAATTCAGCCCCTTCAACGACCCTGCCAGGACGGAGTGACGTATCAGGCGTCCGGCAACGGGCCAGCGGAAGTCCATCACGCCGACTGCCGCTACAGCTCCAGTAACGCCGAGGCAGGTATCGGCTCGGAGCGGGGGCTCGCCAGCGTGTCACCACGGCAAGCGCGTGGGGCAGAATCACCTTTCCTTCTCCGCTCATCGGCTACTTGTACATCCGGACGGTCTCGTTGTGCGCGCGCCAAGGTCGAACGTGTGCCGGTGAAGGATCCATGACCGGGGCGAGGGGCCGTCGATGAATTTGGCGAGTTCAGCCGCACGGTCGAGTAGGCCAGTGGCGTGGCGGGCCTATCTGATGGCGGCGCCGGTTTTGGGGTCGAAGAAGTACAGCCGTTGGAGGTCCACGCCGATCCGGGTGGGTGCGCCCTGCTGTAGGGCGGCGCGGCGATCCAGGCGCACCGTCAGCGGCAGCGTGGTGGCGTCGTTCATGGTGAGGTAGACGAGGAGTTCAGATCCCAGCGACTCGGCTCGTGCCACGGTCGCCTGGATGACCCCGTGTGCGCCCTCGCGTAGGTCCTCGGTGGACACGAAGTCCTCCGGGCGTAGCCCCAGCACAATGTCGTGGCCGGCGAATGGTTGTAGTGCTGCGCGCGTCTTGGTGGGGATTAGTAGGCGGGAGCCGCCGACCGAGGCGTACCAGGCGTCGCCGGAGCTGTCGAGTGTCGCCGGCAGGAGGTTCATCGCTGGCGAGCCGATGAATCCGGCGACGAATACGTTGACGGGCCGCTCGTAGAGCTCCAGCGGTGTGCCGATCTGTTCGAGCGCTCCCTGCCGAAGGATCGCGACGCGGTCCCCCATGGTCATGGCCTCGGTCTGGTCGTGGGTGACATAGAGCGTCGGCGCACCGATGCGGCGGTGGACGTTGGTGATCTCTGCTCGCATCTCGACGCGCAGTTTCGCGTCGAGGTTTGACAGCGGTTCGTCCATCAGGAATGCCGCCGGTTCGCGGACGATGGCCCGTCCCATGGCCACGCGTTGGCGTTGGCCGCCGGAGAGCTGGCGCGGTTTGCGGTCGAGCAGCTCGGTGATGCCCAGGATGTCCGCCGCCTGGTTCACTCGCCCCCTGATCTCGCGCTTGGGCATGCCCGCCATCTTCAGCCCGAAGCCGATGTTCGCCCGCACGGTCATGTGCGCATACAGCGCGTAGTTCTGAAAGACCATCGCGACGTTGCGATGCCGTGGGGGCAGACCGGTCACCAGGCGGCCCGCGATGCGCACCTCGCCGGCCGTTACTGCCTCGAGTCCGGCGACCATGCGCAGCGTGGTGGTTTTCCCGCAGCCTGAGGGGCCGACGAGCACGACCAGCTCACCCGGCTCGACCTTCAAGCTGATGTCGCGCACCGCGACGACGCCGCCTGGGAACTCCTTGCGGACGCGGTCAAGGACAAGGCCGCTCGGCGATGCGGTGTCAGGACGATCCACTGAGCATTCCCCGGATATAGCGATTCAGGATGAGGGCGACGACCGCGGGAGGCAGCAGCGCGAGTACGCCTGCTGCCGCCAGTAGCGGGTAGTTCGTGGTGTACTTGCCGACGTATTCGGGGATGAGCACCGTCACCGGCTTGCTCGCGCTGGTCGAGGTCAACATCAGCGGGATCAGGAACTCACCCCAGACCGAGAGCATGACGATCGCGCTGAGCGCGGCAATGCCCGAGCGCATCTGCGGCAACACCACGTGCCAGAACGCTTGCCAGCGCGTGCAGCCATCGATGAGGGCAGCCTCTTCGGGCTCGGTCGGCAGCTCCTTGACGTTGTTGCACACCAGCCACATCGCCAGCGGCGTGGTCGTGCTGACGAACACCAGCACCAGCCCAAGCTTGCGGTCGATGAGGTGCGCGTCGGCCATGAGCCCGAACAACGCGATGACGACAGTGAACACCGGGACGACGGTCGTCGCGACGATCGCCCAGAACAACGCACCGCGGCCGGGGAAGCGCAGCCGGGCGAACGCGTAGCCCGCACTGATCGCGACACACAGGATCGACAGCGTCGACATCAGCGTGACCGATGCGCTATTCCACATCGCGTGAGCGAACGCGCCGCTTTCCGAGACGGTGCCGCCAGCGCGGACGTCGCCGGTGCCTCCCAGCAGCGAACGGTAGGCGTCGAGCATCGCATGACGGGGCAGCCAGCGGGCCGGTACCGCTTGGACGTCGGCTTGGGTCGACAGGCTCGTGGCCACGCCGAGCCCGATCGGCGCAAGTGACCACAGACCAATTCCGGTGATCGCCACGACCCGCAGGAGCTGCGCCGCAGGGCAGCGTGTCACGTCGTTGACCTCCCGAAGGTCACCGCATAGACGCCCGCGAACAGCGCGGTTACCCCAGTGAGCAGGAACGCCAGCGCCGTGCCGTGGGCGAAGTCGGCGTTGACGAACGTGGTGTTGTAGACCTCCATGAGGATCGACCGCGTGTTGAGCGCCGCGCCGTTGAGCACGTAGATCTCGTCGAAGATTTTGATCGCCCAGACGGTGCCGACGGTCAGCGCGACCGCGATCGAGGGCCGCAGCAGCGGCAGCGTGATGTGACGGAACTGGCGCAGCGGCGTCGCGCCATCGACCGCCGAGGCGCTGTAGACCTCCTCGGGGATGCTCTGGAGCCCCGCAATCAGGATCAGGCTCACCAGCGGCAAAACGCCCCAGACGTGCACCAGCGCGATGAACGCCAGCGCCCAGCCGCGACTCGCTAACCAAACCTGCGGGTGGCTGACGATATGCAGCTGCTGCAGCACGCTGTTGAGCAGCCCACTGTCAGGGTCGAAGACACGCCGCCAGAGCACGCCGCTGACCACCGACGGCAGCGCCCACGGCAGGATCAGGATGGTCAGCACGATGCCGCGTCCGCGGAAGGTCCGGTGCAGCGCCACGGCGACGGCCAGGCCGAGCGTGAGCTCGAGTGTCACCGCCAGCGCCAGGTAGATGACGGTGTGCACGATGGCGTCGCGCGCGGTCGAGGACCTGAGAACGTCGCCGTAGTTGCCTAGGCCGACGAAGCGCGGTTGGCCGCCGATAGCCGCGTCCGCGGACTCGAGGCTTGTCTGGAAGCCCTTGACGAGCGGGTAGATGACAAGAGCCGCAGTGATGATCACTGCGGGTGCCACCATCAGCATCCCGACCCGAGTCGCCTCCCGCGCGCCAACATCGACCGGCCGGGAGATTCGCTCTGACGACGCAGTGCCGGTGTCAACCTGCCGCTTGGGGGCGTCTGATCTCATCGCTGGCTACGACCCGGCCAGCTCGGTGGCCTTCGCGGCGAGCTGCGTCAGCGCCGCCTCGACGCTCATGTCGCCCTTCACAGCGGCGTTGAGCAGGCCCTGCGCGGTGGAGCTGAACTGGCCGTACCACTTCGGCGCGCCTTGCGGGAATAGCGGCACGACATGAGCGAGCTCGTCGCTTAACACGGTGCCGCCGTCGAGCTCGCCGCTGGTGGCCATGGAGGTGATCACCGAGCTGCGGCAGGGCAGCATGCCCGCTTCCTTGTAAAGCACGCGGAGGTTGGCTGGCTGCATCCACCACTCGATGAAAGCGCGCGCCGCGTCCTTGTGTTTGGCCATCACCGGGATCGCCAGACCTTCGGGCAAGCCGAACGTCGTGCCCGGGCCACGGACACCAGGGACTAATGCGGGCTTAACGTTGGGGGCGATGCTCGACTCCCTAGGATCGTTGGCGGTTGGCAGGTTGCCGGGGCTCGAGGCGAGCAAGATCGCGCTGGAGCCGGCGGCGAACTGATCAAACGCGGGTCCGTTGTCCAGCGTGACACTGCCCGGCGAGACCCAGCCATTCTTCAAGGCGTCGACCTCAAACTGCAGGGCCCGGTAGCCGGCCGAGCCAGGGTCGGCGAACAGGGGTTTGAAGTGCTGGCCGAACAGCTGACCGCCCATCGCCAGGGTGAGCAGGTACCACGGCGTGACGCCTCCTTCCGTGGCGGCCATTGGTATGCCAAGCGGATAGCGCACGCCCGAGGCCTTCAACTTGACCAGCGCCGAACCCAGTTCAGCGACCGTCCTCGGGAACTCGCTAAGGCCGGCCGCCATAAACAACTTCGTGTTGTATAGCGACAGGCGATAGTCATTCGAGTAACAGGCCGCGTAGGTGTGCCCGCCCGCGTTGAAGGCCGCGTCGGCCCCGGAAAGATCTCCTACCAGCGCTGGATCGAGCACCTTCTCCAGTGGCTCATACCACCTGGCGGCGGCGAACTGACCAGTGAAGGACCAATCGAAGTCTGTCACGTCGGCGACGTAGGTCTTCGCCGTGTTAGCGACGATCAGCTTGGAGTGCACCGCGTCCCAATTGGTGACGTCAACACTCACCTTCACGCCGGTCTGGCTCGTGAACTCGTCCAGGAACCGCGCAGGGATCTTGTACGGCAACAAGACATTGATCTCCTGACCCGCAATCGAGACCTTGTTACGTGGCGCGAACCCCGAACTTGCGCCGCCATCTCCGCCGCACGCCGCGATGAACAGCACAGCCACACAAGCCACCGTCCACAAGACGCCACGCATCGCGTGCTTCCTCACCCGTAGCTCCCACTGCGCACCACCGACCGGACGAAATGCCACAATCGACCGTAATCCGACTCCCCGTCGACGCATAAGCTCCACCCCCACCCCTGGACGACTACCATCCTGAAGCCCCTCATGATCGTCTTTCCGCTCATATCCCAACCACCTCCTCAATCGACGGCGGCCGGGCCGTGGATGCCCCCGCCGCAGACGCGTGACCATCCAACGGGTTGACCACGAGCCACCGCACCGCCGACCGGGTGGCCACCCAACCACTCATCGAGCACCGGCTCCTACCCGCTGAAGAACCCGATCCGGTAGCGACCCCACTCCTGACCGACGCCGGTCACGCCCTTCAATGCCTGGTTGTTCTGGGTTCGTGCTTGGATGGGATGCCAAAGAGCTGAGAACGGATCTGACCAGGGGGATTGTCGTCGGAATGCTGACGATGGAGACGAGCGGCGAGTTGCCGAGGCGGTAGGGCATATCGAGGCGTCACAGGTTGGCGCGGTCGAGTTTGGCGATGAATGACGTCTTGCGTTGGTGATGGTCTCGTAGGTGGTTGAGGTATGTTCCGAAGCCGGGCTCGTCACCCGTGGTTCGGTAGGCATCGCGGAGTTGCCGGAGCATCGTGATGGCTTTGCTGTATCGGTATTTGTCGGTGCTGGCGTCCAGTCGCCGCTGGATGAGCTGTTGCCACGGCTTGATCACGTCTCCGGGGTGGGTGGGTTGACGCAGGTCGATGAGCTGATTCCAGCGTGACTCGGGGAGGCCGTCGGCGTGGTCGACTGCCGTTTGCCACGCCTCGTCCAGTTCGCCCTCGTCGAGGAGCACGCCGATGAGGTGGTCGGCGAAGGCGGGTTGCCCAGTGGTGGCATCACGCAGCCGCCCGATCGCCTTATCTCGTAGGCCGGGCCACTCACCGGTGCGTTCGGCGGTGCAGCGCAGGTCGTTGTAGTGGGTCTGGATGGGGTGCTGGTCGAACAGCTGCCACCGCACGGCGGACGCTTCATCGGTGGCGCCGCGGTCGAGCAGCAAGTTCACGTAGGTGTCGCGAAGCTTGCCTTGGTCGATCGGGTTGCCGATCCCCAGCCCGCGTCGCGCCCAGCGCTCGGCGTCAGCTGCGCGTCCGACGTTCCGCAGTACGTCGACGATCTTGAGGTAAGAGGATGCAGCGTAAAGATCTTCGGCCAGCACGGCGACGTAGTGGTCGGTATCGCCGGAGATCTCGGCGAGCTGCTCACGCAGCACCCGGATCCCGAAGGGTGTCCTGCCGGGCAGGTCCGGCTCGGTTGTCTTGGCACGATCTTCGACGAGGCGGGCCAGTTCGGCTCGGCCTTGCTCACCCAGCGCGGCTGCGTAGTCGCGCAGTTCGAAGTCTGGCCAGCCCGGCCCGTCGAGCCGTAACTTCTCCAGCCACGCCGCCAGCTGCTTGGGATCGGGTGGCGTCGTAGCGCAGGCCCGCGCGTGTAAGGCCATCAGCGCCTGGTGGTCATCGCCCACGATGCCCGACGAGTCGTCGATGTACATCAGCGCCGTCGTGACAAGGTCGACCGCGCGCTGCGCGAGGGCTGGCACAGACGCAGGTTCGCTGTCGATTAGCGCCTCGCACGCGGCAGCGACCTCCCTGGCCAGCTGGGAATACTCACGCCGCCCGTGATATGGGTGCGTCCGACGATCGCGCCGCAGCCCGTCGATCAGCCGACGTACCTGCTCCACCGCCACGCTCGTCACGAGCGCCATTGAAACACCGACGCATCGATCGATCATGGGATGGCTATCCTCACCCCGCGATGGCGACACCGGTGGAGGACCAATGCCGCTGACCGGCCGATGGCGGATCGTGGAGATGGACATGTGGGATCGCGATGCGATCGACCTCGTCGAACCTGGCTTCATCGAGTTCGCCGGGGACGGGACCGGCCAGTTCGGCTTCATCGCTGTCCGTGGCTGGATGGACTGCCGCAGTACCGAACGCGACGGCTGCACCGGCGTCGAGTTCAGCTGGGACGGCCAGGACGACGGTGACTAGATCAGCGGGCGTGGCTGGGCCGCCGTGGTTGATGACGTAACGCTCAAGGGACACCTGTTCATCCACATGGGGGACGACTCGGGTTTCCGGGCGGAGCCTTATGCCCGTGCCGATCAACAGGATGGGCGATGAGCGAGTACCAGTACTACGAGTTCCTGGCCCTCGACCGGCCTTTGGACGATCGCCAGCACGCCGAAGTGCGTTCCCTGTCCACCCGCGCGGCGATCACCGCCACCAGCTTCGTCAACGAGTATCACTGGGGCAACTTTCGGGGCGATCCAAACCGGATGATGGAGCGCTACTACGACGCGCACCTGTATCTGACCAACTGGGGAACGCACCGGATCATGCTCCGCCTGCCGCGTGAGCTGCTCGACATCGCTGTCGCCGAGGACCACTGTGTCGGCGATCAAGTGACAGTCTGGACTACAGGCAAGTTCCTCATGCTCGACATGACCAGCGAGGACGACTCCAGTGACTGGGAGTACGACCCCCACGGGAGGCTGTCCGCCATCGTCGGAGCCCGCACCGAACTCGCCACCGGCGACCTCCGGTCGCTCTATCTCGCCTGGCTGGCCGGCTACGGCGCCTGGGAACGAGACGAGGACTCCTTCGACCGCGACGAGGACCACGAACTCGAGCCACCCGTGCCGCCCGGACTGACCACGCTTACCGCGGCGCAGCAGGCACTGGCCGAGTTCCTCCGCCTCGATGACGACCTGCTCGCGATCGCAGCCCAGGCAAGTCCACCACTCGAGGAGATCGCTGACGATCCCGGCCAGCTCGCCGCGTGGGTGACAAACCTGCCTCATGCTGAGAAGAACCGGCTCCTACTGCGGGTCGTCGACGATCACGCTGTGACCGTGCGGCTGGAAATGCTTCGCCGATTCCGCGACGAACACACCACGAACATCCCCAACCCGCCCCGGCGAACCGTGGCAGATCTCCTCGACGGCGCAGCACGGCGACGGACTGACCGCCAGCGCCAGGCAACCGCCCGACGAGCTGATCAGGAAGCGCGCCACGAGAAGGCACGTGCCCTCGCCCGCGAACAACGACTGGACGAGCTTGCCCGCACTGAAGACGCCGCGTGGTCGCGCGTCGATGCAATGATCGCCACCCGCAAACCTGCTGAGTACGACGCCGCCATCACACTGCTCACCGACCTCCACGCCCTTGCCGAACGCGACGGCCGCCGTCACACGTTCACCCAGCGCAGCATGGCCTTACGTCAAACGCACACGCGCAAACCAAGCCTCATCGAACGCCTCAACCGGGCAGGCATTTAAGCACACCACTAGCCGGGCTTCGCCCCATGCCCGATAAGGCATGTTGGTGGTTGGGTTGGCATCCGGAGCTCCAGCCGGGCGGAATCTAGACCGTGACCGGCGTGCCAGCCCCGGTGTATGAACCGCTGGTAGCGGTTGGTTGACAACACTGACTCGAACATGACGGCCGTACCGCCTAAGCCCAGCCAAGAAGACAACATCAACGAGCGTCGATAAGGCGCTTGCGCCAGTTATCGAATGTCGCCCACAATCAACAGATCACGATGACTGGCAGCCTCGCCGCCAAAGGCCTACGATGGAGTCTATGTGGTGTAAGCCGGTGACCAACGACCAACAGCGGGCTCATATCGGGCTCCGCAGTTTCGTGCGAACCCGACATTACCCGGCATTACTTGACACTCGAAACCGGCCAGGATGGCCGCTGACGTGCATTTGCCGACCCTAATCGTCATTGCCCGACACTACGCGACATTCGGAGCAGGGGACTTTTAATCCTTGGGTTCTGGGTTCGACCCCCAGGCGGCCCACAACATCAACGTAGGTGTTGAACTGCGACTTTAGCCACCGCAGTGGATCTTTACCTAGTTCAGGTGATCTTGTGTGGGGCCGACGTGGGGCCATGACACCCAGTTGCCAACGCTCACATCACGTGATGTCGATCCGGGCTGGTCGGCCCACCGCCGTTTCTCGTGCTTCTACTCGCTCGAATCTGCGGGCGAACGGTCAGCGGCGAGATAACGGTGTTGATCGCTGTGACGGAATGGTGAGGGGTAGCGGTCGTTTCGTCTGGCGTTGATGAGAACTGTTGTGGTTGCCATTGCGGATGGTCCGGGAGATGGTGCCGGCGGAGGTGAGGATCAGCCGCGCGGTGGCCTCGGCGGCGTGGTGGGCGAGGTCGGGCAGCACGCTGGTGTAGGTGTCGGCGGTCAGCACGATGCTGGAGTGGCCGAGCATCGTCTGCACGGTTTTGAGGTCGTTGCGCGGGTAGAGGCGGTTGTGGTGGAGGAGCTGTGCGGTCTGGCTGGGCGGTCCAGACCGCGATCGTGGGGTGGTCGCCGGTGGCGCCCAGTGCGCCACTCGTGCCTGGGTTTATACCACTGCCTTGGGCGGTAACGCTGGGGGCAGCTCTAGGTAGCGGGCTGGGTTGGTGTCGATTAGGCCGCGTGGCATCGCGGCGTGGTGTGCTACTCGCAGGGTGGCGCGGATGCGATGAAGAGTGGCGGCGGCGCGGGCCCGACCGTAGCGGGTGGGGGTGCGGGCCAGGATCGCGAAGGTGCTCTGCACGTCATCGGGGTACAGCTCGCGCAGCAAGATCCCACCGAGGGGAAACGCAGAGGTGCTGGTCGATGTGCTGGTGGTAGCAACGTAGTGTGGCGGGCCGAGGCCGAAGGCAGGTGGCCAGCCAGTGCTGCAGTCACCGGCCGCTGCGGCGGTGCCAGGTCAGGACCGCCTTGGCGGCGGCGCGGCCGGGGGAACCGGCGATGCCGCCGACGGGTGCGGTGCCAGCCCCGGTGATGAACAAGCCGGGTACCGGCGTGTGGTGTCCCGACAGCGCGCGGGTAGGGCGCATCCAGCCCAGTTGGTCGAGGCTGATGTCCAGCGACATCGGGTGTGCCCCTGGCCAGCGGAGTTCGTCGGCCATGTCGTGGGGCGTGCGGATGGTTCGCCCTACGATGGTGGAGCGAAAGCCCGGGGCTCGCGCCTCCACGGTGTCGATCATCCGCTCGGTGAACTCCTCCTTGGCCGCGTCCCAGCCACCAAGCACCCGAAACGGCGCCGTCGGGCACGCGAGGTAGACGGTGTGGTGGTCAGGCGGCGCGAGGGAGTCATCCAGCGCGCTGGGGGTGAAGGCGTAGGTCGGTATCGGGTCATCAGGCAGTCGTCGGGCCTCGGCTTGCGCGAACCCATCGGCCAGCGAGTCGAGAGTGTCGACGTAGGACTGCAACCCGTTCCAGTCGCCGGGGCGTCCATGAGCGTAGGCGGGCAGGGCCGTCGTGGCCAGCAGCACCAGCATCTGCACGGCGTTGCTGCGGTGGGTGGCCCGCAGCTCCGCCCCGCGGACCCCGGACAGCGGCGGGTCGAGCAGCTCCAGCAGCGCGGTCTGCGGATCGATCGCGGTCACCACGCAGGAGCTGGAGATGTGCTCGCCGGATTCCAGCTCCACTCCGGTAACCCGCTGCCGGTCGCGGGTGACTCGGACCACCGCCGCATCCGTGCGCCACTGACCGCCGTAAGACTCCAACCGGCGGGCCAGCGCGTCGATCAGTCCCTGTGAACCGCCCACGGCGTGCCACTGCCCGACCTGGTGGTAGAAGGCCTGCCACAACCCGTAGATCGCGCTGCCCGGCGCGGTGGGCGACGCCGACGCGTGCGCGGCGAATGCCGAGATGGGGGCGCGGACCTGGTCGCTGGTCAGGCGCTGCCGCAACACCTGCCCGTAGGGCGACAGCAGCAGCTGCACCAGCCCCAACGGACCGCCGTTGCGGGCCAGCGCCTGCCCAGCAGCCCACGCCCTGGCGGGCAGCCGACGCCACTGGCGGGCGCCCGCCCCAGCCTCGAGCCCCGCGCGCATCGCGGTGATGATCGGCATGGAGTCCGCCATCCAGGCCCGATACCGGTCCGCGTCGACTGGGGCGACCTCGCGGATCGATTCGACGGTCTGCTCCACGCTGCGGTGAAACCGCACGATCGCGCCATCCCGGTGGACCGCGATGGAAAACGGGTCCATCTCCCGGTAGTCCAACCCGACCGCGCGCAGCTCGAGCTCCTCGACGATGCCGGTGGCGTTGATGATGTTGTGCGCCGCCGAGTGCGTGTTGAACCGGTAACCCGGCACCAGCTCCTCAGTGCGCGAGCCCCCACCCAGCTTGGCCGACTGCTCCAGGACCAGCACCTTCAGACCCGCGCGGGCCAGGTAACAGGCTGTGACCAAACCGTTGTGCCCACCACCAACCACGACATGATTAACCATCCGCTCCGTCCAGGGGTTGGTTGTGTCGGCTCACGCGCCGCGCTCTGAGCCGGAGGCGTGGGACGAATCTCGGGGTGGCGATGGCGTATTCCGTGTAGTCGGGGAACTCGGCCCGCAGTCGGGCCTCCTCCCACCGGGCTTTGCCGCTGAGTAGGCCGGTGAGCAGAGCCAGGATCCCCACCTGAGGAATACTGCCCGATCCTGCGGTGTGAGCGGCGCTGAAGAGCAGCAGAGCGCTGTAGATGGGATGCCGGACGTGGCGGTAGAGACCGCGAGTCCGCAGGCGGGCATGCTGATTGGGTAGCGGCATGGGGGTGAGGCCTCGTCCCAGCGTGCCGGCGGCGGCTCCGGCGAGTGCGAGACCGGAGAGGCTGACGAGGTCAGCACCGACTCGCACCGCCGGGGGCACGGGCCAGTCGGTGCGGCGGGGCAAGACCACCAGTAATGCCAAGAGCACGAATTGCCCTGCGACGAGCAGGCGTGCGGTCGTGCGGTCAGCACTGGTCGTGGTGGGGTTGGCGGCAGCGTCGGGTGTCGTCATCCTTTTGCTCCTCTCGCTATGGCGAATCGGGAGTGACATCCGAGCGGTCAGGCTGGCTTCGCTGCATACTTTGGCCGCCCCCACAGGTCGACGCGGAAGAGCGGTCCCAGGATGCAGAAGTTGAAGATCCCGGCGGTCAGCGGCACCACACCAACGATCGCCATGACCACGCCCAGCGGCCCGCCGATCACCGCCAGTCCGATGAGGATGAGCGCGAGGCCCGCGATGATGCGCAGCAGCCGCCCGCATCCCGGCCACCATCTCCGGCTACCTCAGGCGGATGATCGGTGAGGACGAGCTGCTCCCCTGAACCACCTTGCCAGGCCGGGTACAGCCGATTCCGGATGGGGCGGGCACATACGGTCGGGTCCGATCAGGGAAGCCGGGCCGGGTCACCGGGTCATCCCGATACCGACTCGGCCTCCGCCTGCTGGTCGGCTGCTGCTGGTGCGCTGGTCAACTCCGGCCGCAGGGCGGTGAAGACCCGCTCGGTGTAGTCCTCCAGCCGCTCAGTGCAGTGCTTGAGTTGCTGGTCAGCTTCGGTGGCGGCGGGGGCTCCGAACACGTCGCGGGCCTTGAGTTCCCGGTGTCAGCGGCGCAGCCGCTCCAAGCTGTACTCTTCTTCTTCCAACTCGGCCAGGATGAACTTGCCCTTGCCGATCTCCTGGCCGGTCGCCTTCAACACCACGACCTCACCCTCGTCCCGCTCAGCCAACTCGATCACCCGCGTGATGCCCTCAGCGACGGCCGGCACATCCGGCATCGCCCAGCTGCCCTGCCCCAACGACAATGCACCAATGCGGCGCAGCTCCCGCCACACCGCCACCCGATGCCGCGAGGGTACGGCCGGTACCCGCACCACCAGCACAACCCACCTGCCAGCCGCATTCTCGGTCACGCCGCGAATTACATTGCTCAGTGTGGCCATAGAATGGCTGCCTGGGTGGTGGGAAACCTGGGCAGATCCAGCTCGGCCTCCTGCGGTTGTGAGGTGGAGCTGGATCAACGGATCGGGCTGCTCAGTCGACGGTGGTCAGGCCGGATTTTTCCGCCGCGGCGTACTCCTGGTTGATGTGCATGACATCACGGTCGGCGCGGTGCAGGATGCTGGCCGCGATGGAGGCTCGGTATCCGGACCCGCAGTGCACCCATACCCGGCCGGGTGGGACTTCGTCGAGGCGCTCGCGCAGCTCGTGTAGGGGAATGTGCACGGCGCCCTCGATGTGGCCGCTGGCCCATTCGTCGTCGCGGCGGGTGTCGAGCACCACGTCCAGCTCGTTGGCCTGTTGGGCGGTGACCACGTCGGGCCATCCCACGACGGGGTAGGACACCATCGGTAGCCCGTCACCGAGGGCCGCGACGTCTGGGCCGATCGCGACGTCTGGGTGGTCGATGCCGATTCTGGATAGGTCACGGACCGCCGCAGTCACCTGCTCCTGGGAGCCGACCAGTGTGATCGGGTCACCCCAGGGCAGGGTCCAGCCGAGGAAGGTGGTGAACATTGGCCCGTGCTCGAAGCTCAGCGTGCCGGCGAGGTGCCCCCCGGCGAACGCGACGCGGTTGCGCAGGTCAACCACCCACCTTCCCTCCTGGATCCGGCATCGTAGCTCGGCCGGGTCGACCGGGGCGGGCACGGTGAGGTCGACCGGGTCGACGCCCTTGCGGTTGAGCGCACCCATGTGCGCGTAGTAGGACGGGTAGCCGGTCAGCCCGGCGAGAAGCTCCTTGACGAAGTGCTGCTCGTCGGGGTCGGTCAATGCGTGGTTGAGCTCGCGTTGTTCGCCGATCGTCGAGGTATCCTGCCCGGTCGCGGGGCCTGACGAGCAGAAGCTGCCGAAACCGTGGGTGGGGTGCAGGGTCGCCTCGTCACCGGCCGCACTCGCCAGCGAGCGCGCGGAGTGGTACTGCGCGTGGGTCAGCTCCGTGGTGATGGCGGGGTCTACCAGGTCGGTGCGGCCGACCGAGCCGAACAGCAGGTTCCCGCCGGAGAACACCGCCCGCTGCCCGTCGTGCGAGACCAGGTAGGCCACGTGATTCTCGGTGTGTCCCGGGGTGGCGACCGCTCGGACGGTCAGCTCGCCTACGGCGAACTCGTCACCGTCGGACACCGGGTGACGCTCAAAGCTGACCTCGTCGGCCGCGTTGACCAGGTAAGCCGCGCCATGGCGGCGCGCGAGCTCCAGCCCGCCGCTGACGTAGTCGTTGTGGATGTGGGTCTCAGCGACATGAGTCAACCGCACTCCGGCCTCGGCGAGTGCTTGTTCGACCCGGTCGATATCGCGCTGCGGATCAATGACCAGCGCCACGGCGCCATCGTGAACCAAGTAACTGCGGTCACCCAGCGACTTCGTTTCGATCGTCATGATGTGCATGTGCGCAGCCTCCCGTGATGAGTCTTCTAGTACGTACATTAGGACAAGAGCGGATGGGTGGCGAGTCGGCATCCAGCGGCACGTCATGGAGTATGGTTGTCCGGACACTAAAGGCTGTGGTGAGGAGCACCCGGATGGCGAGTCGCGACTGGGTTCAACCGGTAGATCGCACCAGTGCGCTGCCGCTGTGGGCTCAGATGCAGGAGGATCTGCGCAGGCGGCTGGGGACCGGGGCGTTCGCCGAGCATTTCCCTACCGAGCTGGAGCTGGTCGAGCAGTACGCGGTTTCCCGGCACACCGTGCGGGAGGCGCTGCGCCGGCTACGTGATTCCGGGGTGCTCGACTCCGCCCGCGGCCGGGGCACCTGGATCGCGCAGCAACCCATCGAGCAGCCACTGGGCAGCCTGTACAGCCTGTTCCAGGAGGTCGAGCAACGGGGCATGCGCCAGCGCAGCGACGTGCTCGCGCTGCGCACCGAACACAACCCGGAGGCAGCCGGGAAGCTGGGGCTGCCCGACGACGCCGAGCTTGTCTACCTCGAGCGCCTGCGGTGGGCGGATGAGGAGCCTCTGGCCCACGATCGGATCTGGTTGCCCGCAGGCCTGGCCACGCCGGTGCTCGACGCCGACTTCACCCGCAGCGGGCTCTACGACGAGCTCGCTACCCGGTGCGGGGTGCGACTCACGGGCGGCCAGGAACGGATCACCGCGGTGATACCGGACAAGGCCATTCGAATCCTGCTGGCCGTGCCCCGTGCGGTGGCCTGCCTGTTCATCGAACGCATCGGTTGCCTGCACGGTCACCCGGTCGAATGGCGGACGGCCACCGTGCGCGGTGACCGGTTCGCTGTCCTTTCCGACTGGGGCCCCCGCGGTCACAACCTGCGGGCCGACAGCCGCGACCCAACCTCGTCTCGCGGCCACCCGACCGCGGTTGATCCCCCGTCACAGTAGCCAGAGCCACGACCAGACATGTCCGCTTCGTTGAATGTGATCTGCTAGGTCGGAGTGGGCGGAGCTGGAAATGAGCTCTTCGAATCGGCGCGCGGTCCGGGTATAGTCCGTTTGTCCGGACAACCGCGGCGACTCAGGAGTCCCCCATGATCGTGGATCAGTTCTATCTGGGGTGCGTCCGCGACGACCAAGCCTTCGCGGCCGCGCAGCGCATCGCCACCATGCCCGACCTGCAAGTGGTCGACGTCCGAGGTCCCGGCGAGTTCGCCGGCGGGACCCTGCCCGGCGCGGTCAACCTGCCACTGCCCCGGCTGCGGGAGCTGATGCCCACACTCGACCC
>DASUII010000229.1:0-4465 GCA_036279835.1 Pseudonocardiaceae bacterium | reverse complement strand
GGCTGCCCGGTGCACCCGGACAACCTGTCGGAGACGATCCTGTACCTGCTCTACCAGGCTGCCGGGCAGGCTCCGATGATCCCGTTGGACGAGCACCTGCGTCCGCAGTGGCTGTTCGGCGCCACCGTTCACGAGGGTTGTGACCGGGGTGGATACTACGAGCAGGGCGAGTTCGCCACTACCTATGACTCACCGAAGTGTTTGGTGAAGCTGGGTTGCTGGGGCCCGGTAGTGAAGTGCAACGTGCCCAAGCGGGGCTGGATCAATGGTGTGGGTGGTTGCCCGAATGTGGGTGGTATCTGCATCGGCTGCACCATGCCCGGTTTCCCGGACAAGTTCATGCCGTTCATGGACGCGCCTCCGGGTTCGTTGGTTTCGGGGACCGCAAGTCTGGCCTATGGCTCGGTCATTCGGTCGCTGCGCAATATCACGATGAAGAAGACCGATACCGAGCCCAAGTGGCGCAAGAAGGGCCGCACGCTCGAAACCGGCTACAAGCCGTCCTGGTGATCGCCGACCGGCTCGAGAAAGGCATCTAGACGATGACAACCACCGCTCCAAGGCATGGCAGCGCAGGAGCTGCAAAAGGGCAACTCACCGAGATGGTGTGGGATCCGGTAACCCGGATCGTCGGCAGTCTCGGTATCTACACCAAGATCGATTTCGGGGCAAAGACAGTGGCTGAGTGCCACAGCACCTCATCGGTCTTCCGCGGGTACTCCATCTTCATGAAGGGTAAAGACCCGCGCGACGCCCACTTCATCACCAGTCGTATCTGTGGGATCTGTGGTGACAACCACGCCACCTGTTCGGTTTACAACCAGAACATGGCATATGGCGTAGCGCCGCCGCACCTCGGTGAATGGGTAATCAACCTCGGCGAAGCCGCCGAGTACATGTTCGACCACAACATCTTCCAGGAGAACCTGGTCGGGGTCGACTACTGCGAGAAGATGGTCGCCGAGACCAACCCCGGTGTTCTGGACCTGGCCAACCGCACGCCGGCGCCGCAGTCCGAGGCCCACGGGTACAAGTACATCGGCGACATCATGCGGGCGCTCAACCCGCTCTCGGGTGAGTTCTACCGCGAGGCACTCCAGGTCTCCCGCTACACGCGAGAGATGTTCTGCCTGATGGAGGGTCGCCACGTGCACCCCTCCACGCTGTACCCGGGCGGCGTCGGCACCGTTGCCACCCATCAGCTGTTCACCGACTACTACACCCGCCTCATGCGGTATGTGGAGTTCTGCAAGCGGATCGTGCCGCTGCACGACGACCTGTTCAGCTTCTTCTATGACGCGATGCCTGGTTATGAAGAAGTTGGTCGGCGCCGGGTGCTGCTGGGTTGCTGGGGCGCTCTCAACGACCCGGAGCACTGCGACTTCAACTACCGCAACATGACCAACTGGGGCCGGAAGATGTTCGTCACCCCCGGTGTGGTGGTGGACGGCAAGCTGGTCACCAATGACTTGGTGAAGATCAACCTCGGGTTGCGAATCCTGCTCGGTTCCTCGTTCTACGAGGACTGGGACGGCCAGGAGATCTTCGTCGACAAGGACCCGCTGGGTAACGCGGTCGACCGGAAGCACCCGTGGAACCAGCACACCATCCCGCGGCCGGCCAAGCGTGACTTCGCCGGTGCCTACAGCTGGACCATGTCGCCTCGGTGGTTCGACGGCAAGGATTACCTCGCCCTGGACACCGGCGGCGGACCGCTCGCCCGGTTGTGGCCAACGGCTCTGTCGGGCCTGGTCGACACCGGCACCGTCAAGGCCACCGGCCACAGCGTGCAGATCAACCTGCCACGGACGATGACCAAGCCTGCGGTCTCGTTCGAGTGGAAGATCCCGTACGACAAGGCTGGCAAGCCGCTGTCCAACGCGATCGAGCGTAACCGGGCCCGGACCTACTTCCAGGCCTACTCCGCCGCACTCGCGCTGCACTTCATCGAGAAGGCCCTGGCCGAGGTGCGTGCTGGTCGCACCAAGACCTGGGAGCCCTTCAAGGTGCCCAAGGAAGCAATCAGCTGTGGATGGACTGAGGCGGTCCGTGGTGTGCTTTCGCACCACATGGTGATCCAGAACGGCAAGATCGCCAACTACCACCCCTCCCCGCCCACACCGTGGAACGGCAGCGTCCGCGATATCTACGGAACGCCGGGCCCCTACGAGGACGCCGTGCAGAACACGCCGATCTTCGAGGAGAACCCACCGGCGAGCTTCAAGGGCATCGACATCATGCGGGCGGTACGCAGCTTCGACCCATGCCTGCCCTGTGGTGTCCACATGTACCTAGGACAGGGCCAGGAATTGCAGCGACTGCACACGCCACACGCGTTCTCGACGACTGGCGGATGAGTCGTGCCCACTAGTAACACACCGGATATCCAGGCGGTTGGGGAAAGGGTCGAGGCGCTGCTCGCGGAGTTCGCCTCGACCTCCGACCCCACAACCGCCGGGCGAGCCGAGGAGCTGGTCGGTCTGCTCGTCGACTTCTATGGTGCGGGCTTGGCCCGCATCCTGGATTTGCTCGACGAGCAGGCCGTCACTCCGCTGCTGGCAGACAAGATGGTGGCGGGGCTGTTGGTGCTGCACGACCTGCACCCGCAGAGCACCGAGGAGCGTGTCCTCGCCGCGCTGGAGCGGGTCCGGCCTTACCTGGGCTCGCATGCCGGCGACGTCGAGTACCTCGGGCTGGACCCCGACGGCACCGTGCGATTGCGGTTGGCGGGCAGCTGTGACGGCTGCCCGTCCTCGGCCCTCACCGTCAAGATGGCGATTGAGAAGGGAATTGAGGACGTCGCTCCGGAAGTCACCAAGGTGGAGGTGGAGGGCGTCGCGCCCGATCCAGCTTCGCCACTCACTGCGGGAGCAGTGCCCGAAGGGGCCACCATGCTCCCGTTGATGCAGGTGAGCAAGCAGCCGGAGGCACCGGCTGCGACGTGGGTTCAGGTCGACGGGATCGAGGGACTCGGTCAGGGTCAGCTGGTTCCCATGCTGGTTGGCGACACCGCAGCGGTGGTGTGCAACGTGGCAGGAAGTCTGTACGCCTACGCTGACCGCTGCGCGGTGTGCGGCTCCGGCCTGACCGGTGCGGAGCTGGACGGGGCCTTGCTGGCCTGCCCCGGCTGCGCACAGCGTTACAACGTGGTCCGAGCCGGTCGTGGCTCGAGTGGAAGCGACAAGGCGGCTGGAGTGCACCTCGATCCGCTGCCGCTATTAACCGAGAATGGCGGGGTTCGCATTGCGGTCCCCGCGCAGGCGGTGTCGTGAAAGGGGGGCTGCGGCGCTTCGTTGGGGGCGCCGCTTCCCCTCCGCCTCCCGCCGAGCCGAAGGTTCAGCGTTGCGAGATGTGCGCTGAACCAATCACCGATTGGCATGGGCACGTGGTCGACGTCGAGGGCCGCGGTCTGATGTGCACCTGCCGTCCCTGCGCCCTGCTGTTCACCAAAGAGGGCGCGGCTAACGGACGCTTCCGGGCAGTTCCCGAGCGTTACCGGTACGCCGCGAATGTACCGCTCGCCGAGGCAACCTGGGATTCGATCGGGATCCCGGTCGCGATGGCGTTCTTCTTCACCAACAGCAAGCTCGGGCAGACTATGGCTTTCTATCCGAGCCCTGCCGGAGCGACCGAATCGCTGTTGTCCTTGGAGGCCTGGACGGATCTGCTCGCCGCGACTCCGACCCTGGCCGACCTGCTACCCGATGTCGAGGGATTGCTGGTCCACAAGGCAGAAGGCGAGTTCGAGTGTTTCGCGATCCCGATTGATGCCTGCTACGAGCTCGTTGGTCTGGTCCGGATGCACTGGAAGGGCTTCGACGGCGGGGAAGAGGCCTGGACGGCGATCCACGAGTTCTTCGCGAGCCTGCGGGAACGCAGCGAGAGGATGGCGGTCGCTGATGGCTGAGCTGTCCTTCACCTGCCTCGATATACAACCCGAGCGCTACGCCGCGGCACCCACGTTGCTGTTCCGGCTGCGGGTCGGCGCCGCGGGCGGGCAACGAGTGCGTGCCATCGCGCTGCGTTGCCAGATCAGGATCGAGCCGGCGCGCCGTGGATACGGCGACAAAGAGGCAGCCAGACTGCTCGAGTTGTTCGGCGAGCGCGGACGCTGGGGTGACACGGTCAAACCATTCCAGTTCGCCAACACCTCGACGGTTGTTCCCAGCTTCAACGACTGGATTGAGCTGGACATAACTGTCCCGTGCAGCTATGACATGGAGGTCACCGCAGGACGATATTTTCATGCCCTCGAAGACGGCGAGGTCCCGTTTATCCTGTTGTTCAGCGGGACTATTTTCGGTGACGGCGAGAATGGGATGTGGATCGAGCAGGTGCCGTGGCACGCCGAGACCCGATATAAAATGCCCGTAGCGGTGTGGCGTGAGATGATGGACATCCACTTCCCCGGCAGCGGATGGCTGCGGTTGCGTCGAGACACGATCGACGCCCTAGCCGACTTTCG
>DASUII010000228.1:0-5451 GCA_036279835.1 Pseudonocardiaceae bacterium | reverse complement strand
TACTGCTGGCCGGCGAGCCCGGGGTCGGAAAGTCCACCCTGCTGCTGGAGGTCGCATACCGCATTGCGCTGGCCGGCCGGCGCGCACTGTACGTCACCGGCGAGGAATCGGCAGGCCAGGTGCGGCTGCGCGCGCAGCGCACCGGCGCGATACACGATGAGCTGTTCCTGGCTGCTGAGTCCGACCTCGCCGCGGTGCTCGGGCACCTCGACGTCGTCGATCCAGGACTGTTGATCGTCGACTCGGTGCAGACCATGTCGTGTGCCGGCGTCGAGGGCAGCCCGGGCGGAGTGTCGCAGGTCCGCGCGGTGGCCAGCGTGCTGATCAGCGCCGCCAAGGCGCGTGGGCTGCCGGTGGTACTGGTCGGGCACGTCACCAAGGACGGAACGGTGGCCGGGCCACGGGTGCTGGAGCACCTGGTCGATGTGGTGTTGCAGTTCGAGGGCGACCGGCACTCCACGCTGCGGATGGTGCGTGGGATCAAGAACCGGTTCGGGCCCGCTGACGAGGTCGGCTGCTTCGAGCTCACCGAAGACGGCATCATCTGCTTGCCTGATCCGTCCGGACTGTTCCTCAGCCACCGCGACGGCGCGGTCGCCGGCACGGCGGTGACAGTCGTCGTGGAGGGCAAACGGCCGCTATTGGGCGAGGTCCAGGCATTGGTCGCCGAGTCTGCGCTGGCCAATCCGCGCCGCGCGGTGAGCGGGCTGGACTCATCCCGGGTGGCGATGATCCTGGCGGTCCTCGAGCGCCGCGGGGGCGTGCGCTTGGTCGGGTCCGATGTGTACACCGCGACGGTGGGCGGGATGCGCGTGGTGGAGCCGGCAGCCGATCTCGCGGTCGCGCTCGCCGTGGCGTCGGCGGCCGGTGACCTCGTGCTGCCCCCGCACACGGTGGCGATCGGGGAGGTGGGATTGGCCGGTGAGGTCCGGCAGGTCACCGGGTTACGCAGGCGCCTGGCCGAAGCCGCCCGGCTGGGGTTTCGGCACGCACTCGTTCCCCCGGAAAGCCCACTGCGCGTCTCGGGTGGTGGCGCTAACGTCCCACCGCTGGAGATGCGCGTGCATGTGGTGCCCGACCTGGTCGCGGCGCTGGACTGGTTGCGCGCCTGACATCAGGTCGGCCAGCGCAGGCGGCGCGGCAGCGGCACCCGGAGTCCCTCGGGGGTCGGCCGCGCCATCGCGTCGGTGATGAGCGGATCCGGATCGGCCAACCCCAGGGCCGGTTCGATGAAGCGGGTGACCAGCGCCGTCCAATCGCGCGGGCGTCGCAGCATGGCGTGGCCGTCGCCGAGCACGTCAAAGCGGCATACCCGATCGCTGACCGCACGGACCCGCACCGCAAACCGGTAGGACAGCCGCGGGTCGGTGACCCGATCATGATCGCCGTGTGCGATCAGCACCGATTGCCCGGCCAGTTGGTGCACCGGCTCGTCCTCGCGGGTCCACGGTGCGAGCGCGCAGACCGCTACCACTGCCGGGTGGTCGGCGACTCGCAGTGCCGTTCGGGCACCCATAGAGTGACCGAGCAGGGCCACCGGGACCTCTGGGTGGTGCTCACCAAGATGGTCAAGCGCCCACCTCGCATCCGCCAGAGGATGCATCTCGGGTTCGTTCCAGCCCCGGTATCGATACCGCAGCAGCCGAACCGAAAGGCCCCGCCCACGGCCGCGCCGGTGCAGTGCCGCAGCGAACGGGATCATCCGCAGGTAGGGGCCCCTCCGACGGCCAGCCGTTTCAATGCTGGCCTCTTGTCCGCCGTGCAGGACCAAGACGATCGACTCAACCGAGCCGGCGGCCATCGGCCAGAGGTTCTCGATTGCGGCCGCGACGGGTGCCATCAGGACAGTCCCGTTGACGGCGGCAGGCGATTCAGCTCGATAGCTGAGTATGCCGCACGGATGCGCTCGCATTGATCTCACCGGCGTCCCGCGCCGCTCGGCGGCGAACTATGCTCGGCGATGTGGCAGTCAGTCCTGTCGATGCAGCGCACCGGCTGCGTAGCGCCGCGGTCGACGGCCGCCTCGAGGCCTTGGCCGACGCGCACGGTCTCTCGCTGGTGGTGCTGTTCGGTAGTGCGTCGCGCGGTCAGCCCGACGCGCGCGATCTCGATATCGCGGTCGGTGCGCGCGCTCGGACCAGCCTCGACGTGGTCGCAGTGATCTGCGCGCTGATGGACCTGGTCGGCACCGACCGGATCGACCTGCTCGATCTTGACCGGGCCGGTCCGGTGGCGCGCCAGCACGCGTTGGTACCCGGCGACCCGCTGTATGAGTACCGACCGGGTGAGTTCGCTCGGCAGCAGATGCGGGCCAGTGGGCAGCGGCTGGACACCGAATGGATGCGGCAGCTGGATCTGGAGTTGATGGCGGGTCGCCCATGACGCCTCGGCGTCTCGACCCGTCGATCGTTCAAGCCAGGCTGTCGGTCATGCGAGGGCTACTCGACGATCTCGCCGACGTCGATGCGGCGGGCGAGCCGCCGCTGGCCGACAACCGGATGCTGCGACATGGCGTCGAGCGCATCCTCACCCAGCTCGTCGAGGTCGCCACAGCCATCAACGAGCACGTCGCCGGCGCCCGCCTGCAGCGCGTCGCCACCTCCTATCGGGAGTCCTTCGAGCTCGCCGAGGAATGTCGCTACCGCTGGGGAGCCCGGCGGCCTCGGCTTCCTCACCGAACAGCTCAGCGAGCTCGTCGTTATCAACGGCGACACCATGGCCGATCCGGCGGAGGGCTCACACGCCGTCGACCGGATCACCCTGCGACATCTGTTGCTGTCCGATCTCGAGGACACGGTGCACTTCGGCAAGACCTTCACCCATTTGGCACCCCGACCTGCGCGGCTGCTGGCCGAGTCGGACCCGGACAGCGTGATGCTGATGCAGCACAAGGCGTCGGTCCCGGTGCCGGCCTGGCCGAGCACCAACGTGACGCTGCTTGGCGACGCCCTCCACAGCATGCCCCCGGTGGGTGGGCTCGGCGGCAACGCCGCGCTGCGCGACGCCAACCTGCTGTGCGCGACGCTGACCGCGGTACGCAACGAGCAATGCGCGCTGGTCCCAGCCCTGCACCGGTACGAAGCTGAGCTGCGCACCTGCGGCTACGGCGCGGCCCGCACTGCGCTGCGCACTCAACGGCAAGGCCTGCGCAGCAACCACCTAGCCGTCGCCGAAACCCGCGCCTGGTTCCGGGCCTGCAACGCCGTCCCCGCGCTCAAGCCGCTCAACCTGCCCTACCGCTCCCAGGCGCAGCCGCGGACGTGGGAGCGGGCCGCTTCAGTGCAGCGTTGAGCATCGCAGCAACTGCGTCAGCCGCGTGGTGCACGGCGGTGAGGTCCACATCGTGGTGAGTCACGGCCCGGACCACATCGGGTCCCAGAGCCCCCATCCGTACTCCGTGCTCGGCCTCCAGCCGCGTGCAGAATCCTGGTGCGCCGGGCACCCCGAACACCACAATGTTCGTCTCCACGGTGGCTGGGTCGAGGGTGATTCCGGGCAGCTCGGCGAGCTCCTCGGCGAGGACCCTGGCGTTGGCGTGGTCGTCGGCGAGACGGTCCACGTGGTGGTCCAGAGCCCACAGACAGCCGGCCGCGACGATGCCGGCCTGGCGTAGCGCTCCGCCCATCATCTGCTTGTAGCGCCACGCCTCCTCGATCAGCTCGGTCGAGCCGGCCAGCACGGCACCCACCGGCGCGCCCAGACCCTTGGTGAAGTCAATCCACGCGGTGTCGAACCCGCGCGCCCACTCCGCGGCGGGCACCCCGGAGGCGACCACGGCGTTCATCAACCGAGCGCCGTCCAGATGGGCGCGCAGCCCATGCCGCGCGGCGACCTCCAGCACCGCGCGCACCTGCACCAGCGGCCACACCCGGCCACCGGCCAGGTTGGTGGTCTGCTCCACAGACACCAGCCGGGACCGCGGTTTATAGCGGTCACGGGCCGGGAACAGCGCCGCCTCCAGCGCGCCGGCGGTGAACATGCCACCCTCGCCCGACACCGGGGCGAGCACTGCCCCGGACAACGCCGACGGGCCGCCGCCCTCCGCCACGACCGGGTGCGAGCTCGGATGCAGGTGCACCGCGTCGCCGCCGGGCCTGATATGCAACCGGAAACCGATCGCGTTGCACATCGTGCCCGACGGCAAGAACACCGCGGCGGGCTTACCGAGCAGTGTGGCGATCCGCTCGCACAAGGCGGTGACGGTGGGGTCCTCGCCGCGTTGCTCGTCGCCCACCTCCGCAGCTGCCATCGCCGCGCGCATCGCCTCAACCGGCCGTGTCTGAGTGTCGGAGTACAGATTGATCAGCATCACCGGTGACGTTAGCGGACGGCGTATGCGTTGAGGGGCTCACCGCGTGCGGCAGCAGTTGCGTTGAAGCTGGGCCGGGCGGGCCGGCGGCCGGTGCCTCCGCTAGTGGCGAATGTGGCGCCGCGAGGACTCCGTCAGTTGCGGGGGTCACGGATCGTGTCGGGTCATCGAGCCCGGCGCAGGGCGATCGACGTGCGGCGGATCAGCGCGAAGGCGCGCGCATCGATGACGACCTGGCCACCGACACCGGTGACGAGGACGGTCCGGGGCGGCGCGGCACGGGAGCGACGCTGATCGTGGAGAAGATGTGCGGCGCGGCCGCCGAAGCGGGGGCAACGCTGGCTGAGCTAGCCGTGCTGGGGCGTCACACGGTATCGACGTCGCGGTCCATGGCGGTCGCATTGTCGGTGCGGCCCAGCCTGGCTCGGCCGTCCCGAGCTTCGAGTTGCCCGCCGACGAGGTGGAGCTGGGTGTGGGCATCCACGGCGAGCGCGCCGCCACCCGAGCACCGTTCGGCACCGCTGGCGAGCTGATGCGCGCGCTGGTTGACCCGCTGGCGGCTGACCTGGGGCTCCGCCGTGGCGACGGGTCCTGGTGTTCGTCAACGGCATGGGAGCCACGCACACTCTGGAACTCTCGGTGTGCCTCCGGGAGGTGCGCCGGGCGTTGGGCGAGCTCGGGGTGCAGGTCACCCGCTCGCTGGTGGGGACGTACCTCACCGCGCTGGACATGGCGGGGGTGTCGCTGACGCTCACCCGTGTTGACGACGAACTACTACGGCTGTGGGACGCCCCGGTGCGCACCCCGGCGCTGGTGTGGTGACAGGAATGGGCAGGCACCTGACTGGACCGGATGCGCGCGGGATTCAGCGATTCATCGACGTGCTGGGCGAGTTGGACCGCCTTGCCGGTGACGGCGACTTCGGCACCAACTTGGCGGCGGCGCTGCGCCGGGCGAGCCGGTTGCGCAATCGCCGCGACGGGCGACTCGGGCTGGAAGGATTTGGAGGCCGAGCACGGTGCGGCGTTCCGGTCGTTGATCGACCAACTCGCCGGACCCCGCCCCGCCAGCGAAGGAATCCCCGACCCGCGGTCAACCCCGCAGCGCAACGCCGAGGCCCTGCTGGAGATCTGCGGGCTGGC
>DASUII010000227.1:0-9307 GCA_036279835.1 Pseudonocardiaceae bacterium | reverse complement strand
CTCGTCGACCAGCACCATGGCCAGCGCGGTGGACGGGTTCACAAGTGATCAGCATGCCCGGTAAGGCTCGTGAGTGCGAAACAGTGTTCCAGCACTGAATGCCACTCACGAGCACGCTAGCGTGCCGCATGGTCTCCGAGCTGTTCGAACAGTCCGCTTGGCGCCGCGTCGAGGGCTTCGACTTCGTCGATATCAGCTATCACCGCGCGGTGGAGCACGGCACCGTCCGGATCGCCTTCGACCGGCCGGAGGTGCGCAACGCTTTCCGCCCGTCGACTGTGGACGAGCTGTACCAGGCGCTGGATCACGCGAGGATGACCCCGGACGTCGGGTGCGTGCTGCTGACCGGCAACGGGCCCTCGCCGCGCGACGGTGGCTGGGCGTTCTGCTCCGGCGGTGACCAACGGATCCGGGGTCGCACGGGTTACCAGTACGCGGCAGGGGAGACGGCGGACACCATCGATCCGGCGCGAGCCGGGCGGCTGCACATCCTGGAGTGTCAGCGGCTGATCAGGTTCATGCCCAAGGTGGTGATCGCCGTGGTGCCGGGTTGGGCGGCCGGCGGTGGCCACTCCCTGCACGTGGTCTGCGACTTGACGCTGGCCTCGGCCGAGCACGCCCGGTTCAAGCAGACCGACGCCGACGTGGGCTCCTTCGACGGTGGGTTCGGCTCGGCCTACCTGGCCCGGCAGGTCGGGCAGAAGTTCGCCCGCGAGATCTTCTTCCTCGGGCGGGAGTACAGCGCAGCCGACGCGCACAGGATGGGCATGGTAAACGAGGTGGTTCCGCACGTGTCGCTGGAGACGACTGCGCTGGAGTGGGCCGGCGCGATCAACGCCAAGTCGCCCACCGCGCAGCGGATGCTCAAGTACGCGTTCAACCTGATCGACGACGGACTGGTCGGACAGCAACTCTTCGCCGGTGAGGCGACGAGACTGGCGTACATGACCGACGAGGCCGTCGAGGGCAGGGATTCATTCTTGGAGAAGCGGGCACCCGACTGGTCGCCGTTCCCGTGGTACTACTAAGCGGGGCAGTTCGGCGAGGAAACAGCGAGCGCGCCTGTTGCCGACGCAGACACATCCTCGGTGGAATTGACCCGAAACCGTCGCGGAGCAGTATCTGATTCCGATCGGATCGTGGACGTCCCATGCGTGCGGACAGGCGGCACAGATGAGCCCGGTCTGCTCGCCGGTACCTTGCTCGGCGACAGGCGGTTTCACCTCGGTCGTTGGCATGTTCCTCAACGTCCCGCATCTTGTTGCGCACTCCTGCGCCGGTGATCAAGTGTTCATCGGCGTTGCTGGACCGGCGGTGAGCAGTGGTTCCCACGCGCGCCGTGACTCCATCATCTCGGAGCAGATTCGCCTGTCTCGGGCAGCCGGTGGGTTCATTCGGTGTCGCCGAGGTCCGGAGCGATACCCTCACGCTACTCCAAAACCTGCGATTGACTGCGGCGGTTAGGCGCAGGCATGATCTGGCCGCCAGGCCCGGCTGGCCGGTGACCGTGCTGAAGTAGGCGGTGCGGCGACGCAGGTGGCGATCTGCGGGCTAGCTTGTCGCAGGTAGCGGGTGACTGGGCCGAGCACAGGTTACGGTTTGAACCAGATACCGACTCCGCAGTGGGCTCCGGCGACTGAGAGATCAGAAACGGCAGGAAGCAGAAGATGTGGGACGAACGAATCACCGAGACTCTCGTCGAACTGGCCGACACACTTGTGCTGGGATTTGACGGCATCGACTTCTTGCACACCCTCACCGAGCGCTGCGTGCAGCTACTCGATGTTGACGCGGCGGGAATTCTGCTGGTCGACCAGCGGGGCACCCTCAACCTGGTAGCGGCCTCCACCGAGCAGACCCGGCTGCTGGAGCTGTTCCAGCTGCAGAACGAGGAAGGGCCCTGCCTGGACTGCTACCACAGCGGGCAGAGCGTGGCCTGCACCGATCTGGCCGCGCTACCGCAACGGTGGCCACGCTTTGCCGGCGCCGCCCACGACCAGGGCTTCGCCGCGGTCCAAGCAGTGCCGATGCGCCTGCGCGGGCAGATCCTCGGCGCCCTGAACCTCTTCCGTTGCGCACCCAGCGCCATCCCCGCCGACGTCACCGCGGTAGCGCAGTCATTCGCCAACGTGGCCACCATCAGCATCCTGCAACTCCGCGCCTTACGGCACAGCGAGGTGGTGACTGAGCAACTGCAGAGCGCGCTCAACAGTCGCATCCTGGTCGAACAGGCAAAAGGCATTCTCGCGGAACGCCGACACATCGGCATCGCCGACGCATTCACGCTGATGCGCAGCTACGCCCGCAACCACAATCGACTACTTTCACAAGTAGCCAAAGCGGTGATCACCCAGGATCCCGACGTCGCCGACTTAACGAATATCGCCGACCCGACCACGGTGACGACGCATCCTCAGACCTGAACCCCCGCGTTATCGGTTCGTCGTATACCGATGACGGTGCATCTCCGCGCCTCGTGTGCCACTGGTGACACAGTATTCACGATAGCTGCGACGACTCCTCCGCCAACGTGGTGGAAATTGATGTCGATGAGCTCTCGGCTATCCACTGATCGCCACGCTGGGCAGGGACGCCGGCGCCGGACCCCGGGATGGTGATCCGGGCGTTCGCCTCGACACGGAAAGTTTCAATAAGCACGGCGATGACGCGCGATGCCTCGTGCAGCGCCACGTGGGTGTGGTAGGCGTGCATGGTGGCCGGTAACGGGCTGCCCTGGGGGCCAGCGACTCGCCACCTCTCGAAGCAGTGTCGAGCCACCTTCAGCGCGAGCTCCGCGTCGTGCCACTGTAGATTCGCGGCAATGACGCGGGTCCTGCCGTCATTCTGGGGCGGGTGTTGCCGCGGCGACTTGTCCTGGTCCATGCCGGTAACCCCTCCTGCGCGACGGCTCTGAGGTCGGATGTCGGTGAGCTCGGCGCGGACGTGTGGCAATAACACCACTCGCTGCCGGGTGGCTGGTGGCGGTCCGGTCGCCGGCTGCGACGCGCGCAGGATCTGCGGCCGCCGCTCCAGCGGAGACGGTGGTGCGATCAGCGCGGGCGGTGGGGCGCGGTGCCTGGCGACGACTCTGTGGTGGCAGTGCTCGCGGGAATCTCGGGTGGCGGTGGGTGCCGCCTCGACCGACTGAAGGATAGGCGGTGGCGCCACCGATGCCCCCCTGCCAAGGGCAGCGCCACCGCCAGGACCGGCCGCTGTGCTCGTCCCCCGAACCCCCGCTTCGAGTTTCGGCCGCCGGCCGTTGATTCCGGTCGGGCCATCGCCGACCGGAGCTTGGGTAGGCCAACCCACGAGTATCCGCCACACTCGGGGCCAGCTTGCTGACGTCAAGGGGTCACCCGTGCGATGTGCGACGTCAGACAATCGCGATAGTCCTGCAAGATGGATGACAACCCCCGGACGGAAGGTGCTCAGCGCGATTCACCGAGCTCGCATAACGCCAGGGTCCAGAGCGTGTGCCACGGATCGTAGCCGGATTTGCCGGTGTAGTAAACCCTTTGACCGATTAGGAACCCTTGGGGAGCCGGAACAGACTGTCACGCTTCGTCACCCAGGAGTAAGCCGCTTCGCACTGATTCGCGTCTCCCCGCGCCTGGGCGTGGCTTGGTTGAGGCTGCCCCGGCTGAGCGAATCGGCAAAACCAATGAGGTCTCGGCCGGCCGTCGGTTGAGTTATCTCCCGCGCGAGAGCCTGCTTGGCCGCGCGCCATCGCTGGGTAACGCCGCAGTACCGTTGGAGATCAACCAAGCACTGGCGGAGGACCGATGCGCTCCAGATGTCCCGAGCTTCACAACAGAGTTGTCAGCGGCCGGCCCAACGACCCTGGTGTGGAGTTCGGGAGCCGGGGAGCAGACGAGCCAGCAGATGGGGTCGGAGTACCAATAGCGGTCGGCGTATCGACAGAGGTGCCGCAGTGCGGGTGATTCACTGTGACGGGTCCCCCGAGGCGGTCTGGGAGCTGGACGCCGCGCTTCGCGCCATGCTGGCGGGAGGCGAGGCAGTGGCTCCGGTGGGGCCGGGGCCGGCGATCCCGCCCCGCGACCCGGGCCCGGGCCAGGCGGTGCTGGGCACCTCAGGCTCCACCGGGGGGCACAAATGGGTGCAGCTCAGTGCCGCCGCGCTGGGCGCCTCCGCCGCGGCCACCCATGCACGACTCGGGGGCCCGGGCCGGTGGTTGCTGGCGCTGCCCGCCCAGCACGTCGCCGGAGTGCAAGTGCTGGTTCGTGCGGCGCTCGCGGGCAACCGGGCTGAACTACTCGACCTGCGCGGCGGGTTCGACCCAGCCCGGTTCAGCGCTGCAGCGCACCGGCTGACCAGCGCGGCTGGGCGGTGCTACACGGCGTTGGTTCCCACTCAGCTGGTCCGGCTGCTGGACACCGATCCCGGCTGCCTCGCTGGATTCGACGCCGTGTTGCTCGGCGGCGCAGTCACCCCGGAGCGGCCACTGCACCGGGCTCGGGCAGCGGGAGTGCGGGTGGTGACGACCTACGGCATGACCGAGACCGCCGGCGGTTGCGTCTACGACGGATGGCCGCTGGAGGGCGTCAAAATCCGGCTGGACCAGGACGATAGCGGGAACATCGAGCTGGCGGGTGCGATGCTGGCCACCGGGTACCTCGATGCTCCCGAGCAGACCGCGGTGACGTTCCGGGATGGGTGGTTTCAGACCTCCGACCTCGGACGGTGCGACGGGCAGGGCCGGCTGCAGGTGCTCGGGCGAGCCGACGACGTGATCATCACCGGTGGTCTCAACGTGGCTCCAGCTGAGGTGGAGGCCGTTCTCACCGGTCTGCCCGGCGTCGCCGCCGCCTGCGTCGTCGGCCTGCCCGACCCGGACTGGGGCGAGCGGGTCACCGCAGTGGTGATACCCGCCGATCCTGGCCGGCCTCCGGAGCCCGGTGCGCTGCGGCTAGCCGCCTGCCGGCTGCTGACTGGGGCGCAGGTGCCCAAGGAGATCGTCCTGCTCGATGCGCTACCGCTGCGCGGCGTCGGCAAGCCGGACCGCAGCGCCGTCCGGACCATGCTCGCCGCCCGAAACCACTGACCGCCCACTGCCGATTCGCACACGTTCAGTAGATGTTCACCCACTCCGGGTATGGACGCACGCCCGTAACCGGCGTTCTGTATTATCTACCGTCGCAATAATCACATCAGTCACACTAGAAACAGCCAACCCGACAGTCAGGAGCCTCTCGTGGCGCCGCCTGCTCGACGCTGCCGCCGTGCTCGCAGCACGGTCCGGCTTGCCGCCTCGGCCGTCGTCGCGGTGCTCGCACTTGTCTGCGGGTTGAGTTTCCCGGCTCTGGCCCAAGACCGGATCACGACCTGGTCTGCCCGCCTCGCCCCGGACTGGGATGACACGAACGTGCGCTTCGACGCCGACGGCCTGCGCCTCGACTCCCACCCCGGCGGACCGGCGAGCATCAGATCCGGCCGACCGGAGGGGATGCTGCTCACCGCGGTGCAGCCGCTGGCCGAGCTCAGCAGTCAGGTAGCGACGGAGCTCGTCGCCGATCAACCAGATGGCTCGGCCGTCGCGGTGGACGTCCGGGGAATTCGCGGCGACGGATCGTGGACCGAATGGGTGGCGACCGGCTCGAAGGCACCCGCGCGGCTGGGCGCCGCGGTGACCGGCGTGCAGACCCGGATCGTGCTGCGCGCCGGCCCGGGTGGGGCAAGCCCACTGGTGCGATCACTGCGACTGACCGCGCAACCCGGTATTCAGCTGCTCGCTGCCCGTCCGCAGGGTGCTCGCAGCTACCGAGTTTTCGCCACCCGTGAGGGTCTCACCGGGGCGACCACGGCCAACGGGCACGTGATCCACGAACGGGATCATTTCGTCGCGCTGCCCTCACGCCGGGGGCTGGCCCCCCGCGGTTCGGGTGACTACACGGTGAAGATCTGCGCGAGCAACGGGCGGTGCGAATGGGCACCGGTGTGGGACGTCGGTCCGTGGAACACCACCGACGATTACTGGAACCCCGCCGAGGACCGCGAGTCCTGGCCTGACGTACCGCAGGGAACCCCCGAGGCACAGACCGCCCACGACGACGGGTATCACGACGGCTTGGACCAGTTCGGCAGGAAGGTGCTCAACCCGGCCGGGATCGACCTGGCCGACGGCACTTTCTGGGACGGTCTGGGGTTGCGCAACAACAGCTGGGTCACCGTCACCTACCTGTGGACTAACGACGGGGCGCCGGCCATCGTGCAACTCCCGATCCTGCCCGTCTACAGCGGCCCCGGGGCGCAGTACCCGGCGGTGGGGTTGGCGGCGCAGCGCGCGAAGCTGCTCGTCGAGTGCACCACCACCGGCAGCGCTGGTCCTACCGATCGGTGGCTGCGAATCGGCCCGAAGCAGTACATCTCGGCCGCGCACGTCCTTATCAGCACTACGCAAGCGCCGGGTACCCGCTGCGCGAAGCCGTAGAGTTGCAGCGTGGCGAGCATGGCGCAGTGGCTGCAGGGGGCGCGGCCCCGCACGTTGCCCAACTCGATCGCCCCGGTGCTCGCGGGCTGGGGCGCAGCCGCCGCACTCGGCGCCGGGTCACAATGGGCGCGGGCGCTGCTCGCGCTGGTCGTGGCGCTCGCTCTGCAGATCGGGGTCAACTACGCCAACGACTACTCCGACGGCATTCGGGGCACCGACGCCCTGCGGGTGGGACCGATGCGGCTGGTCGGCTCCGGTGTTGCGGCGCCCGCTGCGGTACGCACCGCCGCACTGGTCAGCTTCGCGGTTGCCGCGGTGGCCGGACTGATGCTGACCGCACTCGCCGGGCAGTGGTGGCTGCTGGTGGTGGGCGCGGCGTGTCTTGCCGGTGCGTGGTACTACACCGGCGGGTCTCGCCCGTACGGTTATGTCGGGCTCGGTGAGCTGGCCGTGTTCGTCTTCTTCGGGCTGGTCGCGGTGCTGGGCACGGAATACGTCGTCGGTGGACGGATCACCCTCACCGGTGGATTCGCGGCGGTTGCGGTGGGAGCGATGTCGGCTGCGGTGCTGGTGGCCAACAACCTGCGCGATATTCCCACCGACGCCGCGACAGCTAAGCGCACACTTGCCGTTCGGCTCGGCGATCACCGGACCAGGATGCTTTACACCGCGCTGGTGGCCGTCCCGTTCGTGGTGACTCTCGGTTTGGCGGTCAGCCGGTGGGCCGCGCTGGCCGCCCTGCTCGCCCTGGTTTTCGCCGTTCCCGCACTGCGCCGGGTCCGGAGCGGGGCAACCGGACCGGAGTTGATCTGTGTGCTACGGGACACCGGGTTGGCGTTGCTGGTGTGGGCCGCCGCCACCGCTGCCGCACTGGCCTTCACCAGCGGCTAGTGGCCGCATACCGGGCGCTATCGGTAGTTGTCACCATGGAGCTGCTCACGTAACCGGTCCCGCTGCGCTTTCCGGCGCGCGGCCACCACGGCCAGCCCAGTGTTCACCCGGCCCCGCAACCGGCCCAGCAACACCATCGACAGCGGAAGCGCCAACACCATCGCGAGCAGCGCCGATACCAGCAGGGGAACGCCGGCCAAGAATAAGAGCAACGCCGCGACGGTCACCAGCGCCAGCCGGGCAACGCTGTACAGGGCGATGTCGCGAGCGAGAGTTCGGCCGGTCGACGAGTTCTGCGGTGCCACCACGACCACCGAGCTTAAACCAATCGACTTGCCCGAACGTCGTGACATATGTGTAACGGTCCGGACAACGGGTACTTAACGACCAGCGACACAGCTCTTGGGGCATGGAGGCGGTCATGGGCACGATCGGTTGGATCATTCTGGGGATCGTCATCCTGGCAGTCATCGTGGCAGTCATCGTGGCGGCGTTGGCGATGCGTTCGCGGAACCGGGCCCGGCTGCAGGAACGATTCGGGCCTGAGTATGACCGCGAGGTGGCCGCGCGCGGTAGCGAGCGGGACGCGACGCGGCACCTCAGCGACGTCGCGGACCGCCGCGACCAGTTGGACATCCGCCCACTGGATCGGACGGCCCGCGACCGTTACACCCGACGGTGGGAGGCCGTGCAGTCCGAGTTCGTCGACCGGCCCTCAGGGGCCCTCGACGAAGCCGACCGGCTGATCACCGATGTGATGCGCGACCGTGGCTACCCGGTAGAGGACTTCGGTGAGCGCGCCGAGCTCGTCGCCGCGGACCATCCTCAGGTCGTTGCGCATTACCGCGCGGCGCATGCCGCGCGACGGGACCATCACGGCAGCCCTGGCGCCGTTGACACCGAGGAGCTCCGGCAGGCGTTCGTGCATTACCGCGCGCTGTTCGACGAGCTGGTGCTCGACCACTAAGACGCGAGACATCACTTTCGGAGGTACCCATGGACACCCAGCTGGAATCCGACGAGCCCGAACGGCGAGAAGGTCTAGGCGGGCGAGTACGACGTTTCATCGACAGTGAACTGAACCGCGCCATGGATAAAAAGGATCGCGAGACCGACGAGGGCCATACCGTCCATCCCAGTGCACCGACTCCTGGCCCCGAGTTCGATCGGCCACCGACTCCTGGCCCGGAGCTCGATCGGCCATCGGCAACCGACCGTCCGCATGGCGACTCACCCGGCAGCACCGCCCACCCGGTGACCACCGAACCGGCCGATGCACCGCACCGCTCTTCCGTCGATGAACCCCCCGCACACGGTTTTCCCGCGCACGATCCCAGCGTCGAGGAGGCGACCGCCGGCCGCGCGCATGACCGCTCGAGCGCGGAAGCCGCCGCCGATGGCAGTGCCGAGCGGGTGGGACTGCTCACCGACCCGGCTGGCCTTCGGGACGAATGGCAACGAGTGCAGAGCACGTTCGTCGACGACCCGCAGTCTGCGGTGCATGAGGCCAGCGTGCTCGTGGACCGCACATTGCAAGAGATCCAGCGCAACGTCGCTCGCGGGCAGACCGGCAACCCCACATCGACCGAGGACCTGCGGGTGAGTTTCCAGCGCTACCGCGAATTCTTCCAACGGCTGTTGTCTGCGTGATCATTTCCGTCACAAGAATTGGCCCCTGCCCCAAGATGATCAAGATCAGGGGCCGAACTCTGTTCAGGCCGACGAGCTCGGCCGTAAACCCCGCGCGGGCCACCGTGGAGGAGCGTACGACGGCTGCTGCGCGGCAGGAGCCCCAGACTTGCCGTGCTGGCCGATTTGGCTGCTTAGTCCCATTACCGGCGCTTTACCTCTACAGCACCGTTCGAGTACCTGCCGCGTGACCTGTCACGATAGACCGGTAGGTCCCGACTGCGAGGTCGACGAGTTTGGGGAGGGCCGCGATGTCCCAGCCACAGTCCACTGAACGCC
>DASUII010000226.1:0-5657 GCA_036279835.1 Pseudonocardiaceae bacterium | reverse complement strand
TTGAGGGGCTGGACGGGGCGGGCAAGCGAACTCTCGCTGACGGGCTGAGTACGGCGCTGCACGCCCGGGGCGCGCGGGTGGCTCGGATGGCGTTTCCCCGATATGACCTCGACGTGCACGCTGAGCTGGCGCGCGACGCGCTCTACGGCCGGCTGGGTGATCTAGCCGGCTCGGTACACGGCATGGCGGTGCTGTTCGCCCTGGACCGGCGAGGCGCCGCTGAGCAGCTGCGTGCGCTGCGACGCGGTTACGATGTGGTACTGCTGGATCGCTACGTCGCGTCCAACGCGGCATATGGCGCGGCGCGGCTGGACGAAGACGCGCAGGGTCCGTTCGTCGCATGGATCCGTGGCCTGGAGGTCGACCGGTTCGGCGTCCCGGTACCCGATCTCCAGCTGCTGCTGCGGGTGCCGATGAGTGTTGCCGCTGCCCGTGCGGATCGTCGGGCCGGCGCCGACAGCGCGCGGGTGAAGGACCTGTATGAGACCGATCATGGACTGCAGGCGCGGTGCGCAGCCGTCTATGACGGTCTGGCCGCCAGCGGCTGGCTTGCCCCGTGGACTGTCTTAGACGGCCCGAGTGTCGGCGGCCCGAATTTAGCCGGCCCGAGCTTAGCCGGCACGGCCGCAGGCGCCTCCGCATCGAGCAACCTCAGCGAACTGGCGGTGCGGCTGATCGGCTAAGCGACTGCCGCCCGACGGGCGGGACCGTCGCGCGCAATGCCACGATGGTGGCATGGCAGCTCGTGTGCTCGTGGTGGAAGATGATCCCGCGTCCGCTGAGATGTTGTCCATCGCGCTGCGTCAGGCGGGCTTCGAGACCGCGGTGATCGGCGAGGGCACCAAGGTAATGCCCGCGCTGCGCGAGCTGAAGCCGGACCTGGTGTTGTTGGACCTGATGTTGCCGGGCATGAGCGGCATCGACGTGTGCAAGGCGATCCGTGCCGAGTCCGATGTCCCGGTCGTGGTGCTCACCGCGAAGAGCGACACCGTCGACGTGGTGCTGGGCCTGGAGTCCGGCGCCGACGACTACATGGTCAAGCCGCCCAAGACCCAGGAGCTGGTGGCGCGGTTGCGCGCCCGGTTGCGCCGTATCGACGCCGATCCCGCCGAGCAACTCACCATCGGCGACCTGGAGATCGACGTGCCGGGCCACCGGGTCAGCCGGGACGGCACACCGATCTCGCTGACGCCGCTGGAGTTCGAGCTGCTGCTCGCGCTGGCCCGCAAGCCACGCCAGGTGTTCACCCGCGAGGTGCTGCTCGAGCAGGTCTGGGGCTACCGGCACGCGGCGGACACCCGCTTGGTCAACGTGCACGTGCAGCGGCTGCGCTCCAAGGTCGAGCGGGATCCGGAGCATCCCGAGGTAGTGCTCACCGTGCGCGGTATCGGATATAAGGCCGGCACGGAGTGAGGCCTGCGTCGCTGCCGATACCCGGATCAGGGATCATTTCGCGGTGACATCGCTCGCCGACCGGGCGACCGACCAGCTGCGCCCGGTCGCCGGAGCGGCCAGCGAGCTGGCCGCCATGTTCGGCGCGGTGTGGCGCCGCTCACTGAAGGCGCGGGTGGTGAGCAGTACCGTCGCGCTGTCGTCCACCGTGGTGTTGGTGCTGGGCATGGTGCTGCAGGCGCAGCTTGCCCAGCGGCTGATCGAGAACAAGACGCAGGCGGCGCTATTGCAAGCCGAGAACAGCAGGATCCTGGTTGAATCCGAGCTCGGCGCGGTGGATCCCACCTCGGCGTCGTTGGCCGGCCGGCTCACCACCGCTGTCGATCGGCTGACGAATCCGGATCCGACCGGTACGGGTCCCGCCACGGCTAGCGCCGGCACTTACGAGCCGGTGCTGGTCGACGGCGGGGACCCGTCCGGGGTGGTCGGCAGCGGCCAGAAGATCGGTCCGCTGGACGACGTCCCCGCGGTACTGCGCTCCGCGGTGGAACGCGGCGCGCTCGCTCACAAGATCGCCACAGTGCAACGCGGTTCGACCGGGGTGACCATGCTGGTCGTCGGCATGCCAGTCGCCAGCGCGGGCCGCACGATGCAGCTGTACCTGCTGTTCCCGCTCACCGCGGAGCAGCGCACCCTGACCTTGGTGCAGTCCACCCTGGTGCTCGGCGGGTTGGTGCTGCTGGTGCTGATCGCGGGCATCGCCAGCCTGGTGACCCGCCAGGTGGTGGTTCCGGTCCGGCAAGCCGCCGAGGTTGCCGAACGGTTCGCCCACGGCCACCTTGAAGAGCGCATCCCGGTCGTCGGGGAGGACGACATGGCCCGGCTGGGCACCTCGTTCAACGAGATGGCCGCCAGCATCCAGCGGCAGATCCGTCAGCTCGAGGAGTTCGGTGAGCTGCAGCGCGGTTTCACCTCCGATGTGTCCCACGAGCTGCGTACCCCGCTGACCACGGTCCGGATGGCGGCCGATCTGCTCTATGAGTCGCGCGACAAGCTGCACCCGGTGCTGCATCGCCCGGTCGAGCTGCTGGTCAGCGAGCTGGACCGGTTCGAGACGTTGCTGGCTGAGCTGCTGGAGATCTCCCGGCTGGACGCTGGGGTCGCCGAGCTGCACGGTGAGACCGTCGACCTGCGCGACACCGTGGCGAGTGCGGCGGCCTCGGTGCGCGCGGTGGCCGACCGCGCCGGCACTGCGCTGGAGCTGGATCTGCCGGACGATGAGGTGCTCGCCGAGGTCGACCCGCGGCGGGTCGAGCGGATCCTGCGCAATCTGCTGACCAACGCGTTGGATCATGGCGAGGGTCACCCGGTTGAAGTGATCGTCGCATCTGACTCCGACGCGGTCGCGGTGTTGGTACGCGACCATGGCATCGGGCTGCAGCCGGGCCAGCAGGACCTGGTGTTCACCCGATTCTGGCGGGGTGACCCCTCGCGTGATCGGCGCACCGGTGGCACCGGACTCGGACTGTCGATCAGCCTGGAGGACGCCCGCCTGCACGGCGGCTGGTTGCAGGCCTGGGGTGCACCGGGGCAGGGCAGCGCGTTTCGGCTCACGCTGCCGAGAAGCCGGGACGTCGAGCTCACTGGCAGCCCGCTGCCGCTGGGTCCCCCCGGGCGGTCCTCGGGGTCGGGGCCAGCCGTGCAGGGACCTCGGGTGCCCGTTGGACCGGGGCGCTAACGATGCCGATGCGCCTGTTACGCCTGCTGGCTACCGTCCTGCTCATCGTTGCTCCCCTGGCGGGCTGCGCGGCAGTCCCGGAGAGCTCCGATCTCGAAGTGGTGCGGTCCATGCCGGTGGGATCCGGCTCGGCTGCACCAGTCGGTCCACAACGGGGGGTAGACCCTTTCCGGTTGGTGCGGGAGTTCATCGAGGCCACTGGCAACCCGGCGAACGGGCACGCCGCCGCCCGCGCTTTTCTGTCCCGCACCGCGGCGGCGAACTGGGACGACCGCGCCGGCCTGACCGTGATCGAGGATGCACCCGGGGCTGCCCCGCAGGCCGACCCCAATGGCGGCGTCCGGCGCATCCGGGTGGGGGGTTCGCGGCTTGGTGTGCTCACCGCCGATGGCAGCTTCATGCCCTCGGCGGGGGCCTTCTCGATCCCGCTCGACGTGGTCACCGAGCATGGCGAGTGGCGGATCACCAACCCCCCGCCGGGTGTGCTGGTGGAGGCCAGCGCGGTGCAGCGCAACTACCGTCAAGTTCGGGTCAGCTTCGTCGACCCGAACCGTGGCACCATGGTGCCCGACCTGCGCTGGGTGCCGGCCCAACCGGCGGCCACGCTACCCGGGCGGGTGTTGGACTTGCTGCTGGCCGGACCGTCCGAGCGGCTTGCCGGTGCCGTTCGGACGGCGATCCCCGGAGGGACCCGGCTGCGATCCAACGTGCTGGTCAGCCGCTCAGGACGGACGGTGATCAACCTCAGTGGGGTGGACGTGCTGACGGACCAGCAACGGCGTCTGGTCGCGGCGCAGATCGTCAGTTCTCTCGACGGTCTGGTCCCCGCCCCGATGCGACTGCTCGCCGACGGTGAGCCGCTGGTGCCGGCACAGGCGGAGTGGCGCTCGGCTGATATCGCCGCCTACGCCGCCCCAACCGGGCCGCGGCCTGACGTGCCAGGGCAGGTCGTCATCGGTGGGCGACTGCGCAGATTGGACGGCACTCCGGCAGTGGGCCCGGCCGGAGCCGGCCAGTTCAGTGTGCTCCGCGCGGCCAGCTCGAATCCTGGTGGGGACCTGTTGGCGGCTGTTGTGGGCGGTCCGGACGGGCGTCCGCAGCTGCGGGTGGGCCCATCAGACGGCGATCTGGCGGCGGTGCCGTTGGACGCGGACACCATGAGCCGACCCACCTGGCGGCCCTCCGGCACCGAGGTGTGGACGGTGATCAACGGTCGCACTGTGATGGGCGTCGCCCTTTCCGGGGCCGGCCCGCCGTTGACCTACCAGGTCAACGCGACTGAACTCACCCGGTTGGGGACAATCTCGGAGCTGCGGTCGTCCAGGGACGGCGTGCAGGTGGCCGCGGTGGTCGGCGGTCGGCTGGTGGTGGCCGCCGTGGTGACCGAGTCGGGATTGGTGAGCCTGCGCCATCCACAGGTGCTGCGAGAGGGCAGCCTGCCGCCCCTCGCCAGCGTGGACTGGGCGCGTCCAGAACTCCTGGTGGTGGCGTCGGCCGGGCCGTCCCCGCAGGTGTCGTCGGTGTCCGTGGACGGGCTCACCGTTCGGCAGTTGTCCGCCACCAACCTCACCGGTCCGCTCACCGAAGTCGTCGCCGCACCCGGCCGTGAGGTGTTGGTGGCAGACGCCACCGGGTTGTGGGCGTATTCGGACACCCAAGAGGTGTGGGAACCCTTGCTCGGCGGGATCGGACCGGGCTCGGCGCCCCTGTACCCGGGCTGAGCTGTACCCGGGCTGAGCTGTACCCGGGCTGAGTCACCAGCGCAAGCCTCGCACCGCGGCAGTGGGGACAGCCTTGACCATTGTGCACAACTGCCGGTTGCCAGCGTGCGGCTGGGCGGGCCCCTGGCACGCTCGGTGAGGTGTTGAGGCCGCTGCTGGATCTGCTGTTGCCCGTCGAATGCGGTGGTTGCGCAGTGCCGGGCCCGCTGTTGTGCCCGGACTGTGCTGGGCTATTGGGTGCCCCAATGCGGGTCTATCCGCCGTGTTGCGCGGCCGGCCCGCCGGTGTACGCGCTGGGCACCTACCGAGGGCGGTTGCGTACCACGCTGCTGGCCTACAAAGAGCGCGGCCGCCGAGACCTCGCCGCTCCGCTGGGCGCCGCGCTCGCCTCCGCGCTGCTTCAACTCCCCGTTCGAGGGTCTGGTGTTTGGCTGGTGCCGGTGCCGTCGCGGCGGGTTGCTGCGGGTCGGCGTGGGGGGCAGCATGTGACGCTGCTGGCGGAGCGGGCGGCAGCTTCGCTGGCTGGCGCGGGGGTGGCCGCGGCGGTCGCGCCCGCGTTGCGGGTCGGCCCCGGGGTTCGCGACTCGGTCGGTTTGGCGGCGGCGGCTCGGCAAGCCAATCTGGCGGGACGGGTGCTGCCGCGCCGGGCCGGCCTGCCACCCGCTGGTACTGCCGTCGTACTGATCGACGACGTGGTGACTACCGGGACGACCGCCGCGGCGTGTGCCGCGGCGCTGCTCCGGACGGGTGTCGATGTGCCAGCGATCGTGGTGCTCGCCGCCGCCGGTTGTCACGCACCGTCGTAA
>DASUII010000225.1:0-14609 GCA_036279835.1 Pseudonocardiaceae bacterium | reverse complement strand
CTGCTCTGCGCTGCACCCCTGGGACGATCGGGACCCTGCTGGGCCAACTGGACCGGCTCGTATCGGTTACCGACCTACCGACCGTCGAGCTGGGGATCGTGCCGTTCCCGCTGATGCCGGTGATGCCGTTGTCTAGCTTCTACTTCCACGACGATGTGGCCTACATCGAGACGCTGACCGCCGAGCAGCAACTCTCCGAGCCCGACGAGGTGGTCGTCTACGCCAAAGCGTTTGACCTACTCCGACAGTCCGCTCTGTTCGGTTCGGACGCCGTGGCCCTTATCCAGCGGGTCGCCGCCGAGCTGCGGGTCCACAGCTGACCCCCAGGAGTACAGCCGGACTTCTACTGAGCGCACGTCGGGAGGGCCGGCGGCGCGGTCAAGGAGGATCGAACCCGTGCCGCCGGCCACCCGACCGCTGACGCGCCAGCCGAGCGTGCGGTATATCGGATGTCGGTGACCATCCGTTACAACTTGTTGCGGTGCGTAATGGCAGATGTCGTCAGGACCCGAGGCCGTTGATCGTTTCGACAGCTAGAGAGTTGACCGGCCCCGCTCACCTGAGGCGATCGCAAGTATCAAGCGCGGCGCGCCGGCGTTCCGCTGTTAATCCAGGTACTCGCGCAGTCCCTGGGAACGCGAGGGGTGGCGCAGCTTGGCCATCGCCGTGTACTCGATCTGCCGGATCCGTTCCCGGGTAACCCCATAGACGTGGCCGATCTGCTCCAGGGTGCGCGGCTGGCCGTCGAGGCCGAAGCGCAGCCGGATGATGCCAGCTTCCCGCTCGGACAGCGTGGCCAGCACCGAGCGAAGGTCGTCCTGAAGCAGCGTGAACGACACCGCGTCCACCGCGACTACGGCTTCGGAGTCCTCGATGAACTCACCGAGCCGAGAATCACCCTGCTCTCCGATGGTTTGGTCCAGTGAGATGGGTTCCCGGGCGTACCGCTGGAGCTCCAACACCCTCTCCGGGGCGATGTCCATCTCCTTGGCCAACTCCTCTGAAGTGGGCTCGCGACCCAGCCCCAGGAGCAGCTCGCGTCTCAGCCGGCCCAGTGTGTTGATCACTTCGACCATGTGCACCGGAATTCGGATGGTGCGGGCCTGGTCGGCCATCGCCCGGCTAATCGCCTGCCGGATCCACCACGTGGCGTAGGTGGAGAACTTGTAACCCTTGGTGTAGTCGAACTTCACCACCGCACGGATCAAGCCCACGTTGCCTTCCTGAATCAGATCCAGGAATGGCATGCCCCGGCCGGTGTAGCGCTTGGCCAGCGACACGACCAAACGCAGGTTGGCCGCCAGCAGGTGATCCTTCGCGCGCTCACCGTCGCGCATGATCCAGCGCAGATCCCGGCGCAGCTGCGGGGTGAGCCGTTCGGTGACGTCCTCGGCCCGACGTATCCGCTCGCCGGCGTAAAGCCCGGCCTCGATCTGGGTGGCAAGCCCCACCTCCTGCTCAGCGTTGAGCAGAGCCACCTTGCCGATCTGCTTGAGATACGCCCGCACCGGATCGACCGAGGTGGTGAGCTCGGCGTCCTTGCGGGCTTGGCGCAGCGCCCCGGATTCCTCCTCGTCCCAGGCGAAATCTCCGACCGGCGCTTCCGGCGCATTCCCGGGCACCTTGGTCACTCGGCTGCCTTCGCGGGATGCGGCGGCGACGCGCAACATCCTCACCTCCTCGACCCTGTCTCGGCGACGCCGAGATCTCTGGTCGCAACCTCACTCAGCGCGAGATGCAGGAGATAAAACTGCAGCCTTCTTGAGGACCCGGTTGCCACCTGGGTATCTCTCGACTGTACGGGAAGTGGACACTTCGGGCTGACCTGATTATGCAGAGAATTAGAGAGAATTAGTTGGAAGGGTGGCTGCGAGGGGGCCACCCCTCCATTGCCGACGGCTTTGCACGCGATCACGGGATCACGTGGCGGCACAGCGCGACTGGAGGAGTAGTCGCCTGCCCCAGTACCGCCTGAGCGCTGCCGCCAGCTCTCGGCGGTGCCGTCCCCTAGCCGACGGCACCGCCCGTGCTCACCAGCTCAACTCAGCTGAGTTGATTCAGCAGCTGCCGCCGTCAGCGCTGCCACCGTTGCCGCCAGTGGCGTCACCCGCGCTGGCGATACCAGTGCCCAGGATGCCAATGCCGCTCAGCAGGTTGATCCCCAGGCCACCCTGAGCGCTGCCGCCGTTGCCGCCGGTGCCGCCGTCGCCGGCCTCACACTCGTGCATGCTGAACGTGGACATCACGGTACGCGCGGGGAGCAGCTCCACGTGCTGCCCGTCGATCTCAACAAAGCTCAATGCGTCAGACATACAAATCCTCCTAGAGAGTGACCTCAGTGGGCCCCGAACAGAACACCTCGCCGAACTCATTGCCGATTCGGCTAATACCACCATGGTGGTGAGTAGCGCGACTGACAATATGCATTCGCACCTAATCTTGCACAGCGCACCACTTAGCTGTGACATCGTTTTTCACTACTTTGTCAGCGACGAATCGCTACCGAGGCCCCGGGGAAATTAGTACCTACCGCCTGGCATTGCCCTGCCCCCATTTGAGCCGTAATGGTGCTGGTCAGCGCGCATGGCGAGGATGAGCCTAGGTACGCCGACGCCAGCGCGGCGCGGCGCGGACAGCGTTTCCGGTGAGCGCGCTCTCGCTGACGGAAGCTTCCACGTGCTCTCGTGGAGGAGAAGCCGGTGGTGTGCTACGTGGAATCAACGGCGAGGACTACCTAGCGTCCGAGGGATTCGATTACAGAGCGGTTAGCGATAATAACGCAACGCTGCCGCTGTGACGGACACGTTCATCGCGAACGTGCCACCGTCGGACTACCTAGCGGCCGCACCCGTACCGTATTCGGTAACCGGGAGCCGGCCCGGCACGATGGACGCGTGAAGCTACTGCTGATGGCCGATACGCACGTCCCGCAGCGGGCCCGGGGCCTGCCCGAGCAGCTGTGGCGGGCCGTCGACGAGGCGGACGTCGTGGTGCACGCCGGCGACTGGGTGGGTGTGGAGCTGCTCGATGCGTTGCTCGCTCGATCCGATCGGTTGATCGGGGTGGTCGGTAACAACGACGGGCCGGCTTTATGCGCACGATTGCCGGAGGTGGCAACCGTCGAACTGATCGGGGTGCGGCTGGTCGTCACCCATGAGACTGGATCGGCGCGCGGCCGGGAGCAGCGGTGCTCCGCCCGTTTCCCCGATGCCGACGTGGTGGTCTTCGGGCATAGTCACATCCCGTGGGACACGGTAGCTCCCACCGGCCTGCGGTTATTGAACCCCGGTTCCCCGACCGATCGGCGCCGCCAGCCGACCTGTAGTTGGATGACCGCCGAGGTCATCGGCGGGCAACTCGGCCGGGTGCAGTTTGCACCGACCGTCAGTGGTTACTCGGTGAGGTCGGCCAGCAGCAGACCACTGCGGGGCTTCGGGGTGAAATAGGTGCTCTTGCGTGGCATCCGTCGGCCTTGCTGGTGCACCGCTAGCACGTCGGCGAACGGCACCGGGGCCAGCTGCAACACGACGTCGACCCGCGGGCCCGCGGGATGGCCCGCTGGCAGGGCCCGTACGTGGGGGCCGGCCGGGTCGATACCCAGCGCGTCGGCGATGAGTAACCGCTCGATCAGCCCATGGTCAATCCTGGGAAGCGGTTCATCAGGTTCGGGTCCGGGCAATGTGACGAGCAGATCGGCGCCGGATGCGCGGGCCACCACCCTGCCGGGGCACCCCGGTGGATCGAGCTGCCTGCCCTGCCGCACCGCCACCCCAGCCCGCGACCAGGCGCCCGCCAGATCACCGGAGGTCAGTCCAGTACTGACCAGCGCCCGGTGGATCGCGCCGATCCGCAGCGCCGGGCCGCCGGTCACCAACGCGAGCAGGCTGGACCGATCGCTGGCAGCCGCGGCGGCCACCCGATGATTCCCATCAGCAACCAGGAGCGGACTGCCGGCCACGGTGGCGAGCACCGCGTCCTGACCGACTCCGGGACCCAACAGCCACAACCTGTGCGTCCGACCGTCGGAATCGATGATCGACACCACCGGCGCCCCCAGGCCATCGATGGTCTCCAGCACGGCAGCGGTCAACTGCTCACCGTTGACAACGGGCACGAGCATCGCTGCGCTGGTGGCGCAGCCGAGCCCGGCGAGTACCGCGGCGCGTTCGACCACTACCTGCGGGTAAACCTCCTCGCTGTGCCGTACCCAAGACCTCCCGTGCACATCCACCGCGGCCGAATCGACCAGACATAACAGGCCGACCGCCACGCCGTCCGGGCCGTCCACCCGATAGGGCGCCACCACGTCAACCACCTGGCGATACGCACTCGCCCGCAGCCGGTTCAGGGCTTGGCGGGCGGCTGGCAACGCATCGGCCAACGACAGTCCCTGCGCCAACGCCTGGGGCGTGCGATGCGGGTGCTGAACAGCCAGCAATGTGTCACGACCGCCGAGCGGCCCGGCCAGTGTGGCCACCACTTCGCTGGCGTCGGCGAACTCATCGACGTCAGGACCCGGTACGCGGTCGGTGAGCACCCAGCCGCGCCCGATGGCCCGCACCCACCGTGTCATCGCTCTCGCGCGCCGCCGGTCGGCCTGGTCAGAGCCCGGCGACGGCGGCGACGGCGAGGCCGATGACGAGTAGGGGGCCGGCGACTCGCAGGTGCACAAACGCCAGTGCGGCGAACCACAGCGGCCACACCGGCACCGGACGTGGCGGTTGCTCAGGTCGCGGCTGGCGAAACCACGACCACACCGTGACCAGCCGGTAGACCCCGCCAAGCGCCAGCAACGCCGGCCACGGCAGCGCACCGACCAGCACGCAGATCACGATGAGCAGGTAGAAACTGACCATCAGACCCAGCGTCGCGACCCGGGCCCGCCGCTCGCCGAGCATCACCGGCAGCGTGCGGATTCCCAGCGGCTCGTCGTAGGGAATCTTGTCGGTGTGCTTGCCCATCAACACCGACGTGCACAGCAGCGCATAGGGCAGCGACGCCAGCAACACCTGCCAGCTGACCGACCCGACCGCCGCGTAGTACGTGCCCCCGACCATCAGCGGTCCCCAGACCAGCAGCACGTCCGGCTCGCCGAGGCCGCGTTTCTTCAGCCGCAGCGGCGGAGCGGTGTAGGCCACCGACAGCACGAACCCGGCCAGCGCGAACACCACCACTGGCCAGCCCCGGGCCACCGCGAGCACGACGAGGATCACCAGGTCGGCGGCGTTGACGACCAGCACCGACACCACCAACTCCCGGCGGGTGACCAGCCCGGACAAGATCGGGTGCGGGGCATACAGCGCCCTCGGGTAGCTTGCGGTGTCCGAACCGGTGCTGGTGTCGTAGAGGTCGTTCATCAGGTTGTTGGCGACGTGCGCCAGCGTGATCCCGATGACGGCCAGCACAAGCCAGCGCCAGTCGACGCCGGGCGCGCGTGCGGCGAGCAGCCCGGCCACCAGGCCAGCGACCAGCGTCATCGGCAGCACGGCGGCGCGGGAAACCACGATCCAGCGGGTCACCGCGTCGATGGGGCCCTCTGGCGGGTTGGTGGTGCTCAGGGCATAGCGCCACGCGCTCACCCGGGAGCGCGGCGCGGTATCGGTCACGCCACCGAGCCTGGCACATCTGCAACCAGATCGGTCAGCGGAAGGCGTACACCACCGCAGCCATGTCCTCGTCCGCGTGCCCGGCGTCGACCGAGGCCGACATGAGGTGCAGGACCGCCTGCATCAGCGCCGGATCGTCGCCGGCTTCCCGCAACGCGTCCACAATGAGCCCGGCGTCCTTGACCGCGCTGGCCAACCCGAACGCCGGCGCAAAGTCGTCGGCGAACATTGCCTTGCCCTTCAGCTGGGCGTACGGGCTGTCAGTGCCGCCGCCGGCGATGGTGTCCAGGAACAGCTGTGGGTCCACGCCGAGGTCGCGGGCCAGCGCGATGGCCTGGCCGGTGGCGGTGATGATGGACAACACCCAGGAGTTCAGGGCGAGCTTGAGCCGGTGCCCGTCGCCGACCCGCTCACCTACCCAGACCGTCTTACTACCGATCGCTTCGAACACCGGCTCCACCCGAGGCGCCAGCTCGCGTGGTCCCGATGCGAGCACGACCAGCTTCCCCTGCTCGGCTGGCTGCTTGGTGCCAAGCACCGGCGCGTCGACGTAGCCACGGCCGTACCGGCCGGCGAGCGCATCGTGACCACGACGTCCGCCCCGGACACCGCCCCGGACACCGCCCCGGCCGGGTCCGCGGCGACCTTGGCGCCGTCATCGGCCAGCGGCCGAGCCCGCGCCACCCCCGGGCGCCCCAGCACCTCCCCCGCCCGGCCAACCCGCGCCGCCGCCCGCACCGCCTGGCGGTTGATCGTGGCCGCCATCCGATCCCCTATCAGTACCGTCAGTCAGCGCCTACCCGGTTTCCGCTGCCCTGGGGGACGATCAAGTGGCGGCGGGATCGACTCGACGGAAGGCGCGATCCGCGGCCACACCAGCAGCACCGGGCACGGGGCATGGTCGACGACGAAACGGGTGTGCCGGCCCAGGCTGCGCGGACCCAGCCGGGACAGGTCGCCATCCCGGGCCACGATCAGCATATCGACCCCGGTGGCCGCGGCGACCACCTCCCGCTCGACACGCCCGGTCCGGATCAGCCGCTGGGCCGGCCGACCCAATCTGGCCTCGGCGGCGTCGAGCAACTCCTCAGCGACCGAGATCGATGCCTCGGTCAACCGCTGGCTGGGGTCCCGTGCCGGTCGTCCGCGGCCGAACAGACCGGCATAAGCACCGGCCACGGCAGCGGTCACCTCGGCCTCCCGGACATAGATCAACATCACCCGGTCTCCGGACCAGCCGAGTCGGCCGGCCGCGTCCACACACGCCGGCCAGCTGCCCTCCACCACCCAGATCAGCACGGCCACCGCTACCTCTTTTCAGCGGACACGTTAGCCACCGAACATGCGCAGCGACACCCACAGCGCGAGCACGCTCACCACCAGCACCGGCGGCACAGTGAGCGCGCCGAGCCGCAGGAACTCTCCGAGCTGCGGCTCGGCATTGTTGCGGGTCAGGATGCGTCGCCACAGCAGGGTGGCCAGCGAGCCGACATAAGTGAGGTTCGGCCCGACGTTGACCCCGATAAGTACGGCCAGCACGACTCCGGGACCGCCCGCAGCCGCGGCCGGTAGCAGCACGAGCACGGCGGGCAGGTTGTTGACCACATTGGCCAACACCGCTGCCAGCGCGGCGACTGCGAGCAGGGCAGGCAACGACGGACCGACCGGTACCAGCCGGCCGACCGCACTGCCCAGCCCGTTGTCCTCCACCGCCCGTACCACTACCCCTAGCGCCAGCACGAACGCCAGAAACGGCACGCTGCCCGCGCTGACCAGGCTCTTGATCGTAGCCGTGCGGCGGGACAGCGCCCGCACAGCGAGGACCGCCGCACCGGCAGCAGCAGCCCAAGCTGGGTTGACTCCCGCGAGCGAGGTCAGCCCGAAACCGGCCAGGGTCAGCGCCACTACCACCACTGCGACCACCGGCAGCGCGAGTTCGTCCGGCTGCTCGCAGCCGGTGGTGCCGAGACCGAGATCGCGGTCGAAGAACAACCGGAAGATCAGGTACTCCACACCAACCGCCGCGACCCACGGTAGGGCCATCAGCAGAGTGAACGCACCGAAGGTCAGTCCGCTGGCCGTGAAGGCGAGCAGGTTGGTCAGGTTGGACACCGGCAGCAGCAGCGAGCCGGAGTTGGCCAGGTGGGTGCAGGCATAGACGTGGGGCTTGGCCCGTAGCCCCAACGAGGCCGCGGTCGCGAATACCACCGGGGTCAGCAGAACTACGGTGGCGTCCAGGCTCAGGATTGCGGTGATCGCAGCGGCCACGACGAAGACCATGGTCAGCAACCGAATCGGGTCACCTCGGGAGGCCCGCGCCGTGACCGCACCCAGTGCTCTGAACAGCCCTTCGTCGTCACAGAGCTGAGCGAGGATGAGAATGGCGGCAAGAAAGGCCACCACCGGTGCCAGCCGCCGGATTTCGCTGAGTGCGTCCGCCCAGTGCACCGCGCCGCTGGCCACCACGATGGCCGCCGCCGGAATGGCGGCTACGGCTTCGGGTAGTCCCCGGGGTCGTAGCACGGCGAAACCGAGCACCACGAACAGCAGCAAGATCGAGGAGATTTCAGCTGCCACAATCAGCTACCGCTACGGCGATACCGCCGCCGGGAGCAGTGCCGGCACTAGTGACGAACAGACCGGCAATCGGCGTGTGATGTCCCGACAGCGCGCGGGTCGGGCGCAGCGCGTGCACCGTATCGGCCATCCGCTCGGCGAACTCCTCCCTCACCGTGTGCCTGCCACCGCGGACCCGAAACGGTGCCGTCGGCACGCCAGGTAGACGGTGTGATGGCCAGGTGGCGCCAGCGAGTCGTCAAGCGCGCTGGGAGTAAAAGCGTACGGGGTATCGGGTGATCAGGCAGTCGCTGAGCCTCCGCTTGCGCGAAACCGTCCGCCAGTGAGTCAACGGTGTCCTGGATCCAAGTGTGGCGACTACCGGCCGCATGGTCACCCACGCCGCCCACTCATGATCACCGAATCTGAGGGCTGACAGTGCACAGTTGCACGCTGGCGTCTCAGTTTCGCTGATCAGCGCTACGGATGTGTAGTGGCTCGCCGAAGCGGGCACCCCGGGTTATGGGGTTTCAGGTCACCGAACAGAAGTTTCCGACTACCCAGGGTCCCCGGCAGATCTGGCCGGCCACGCGGTCCTGTGGAGGCGTTGCGCAGCTTGCCGAACAAGTCATTCGAAGCACCCAACGCCGTGATGCACCAGGGGCTGAACTGAGCAGGTCCGGAGCTGGGGAACCCGAGCTGAGGAGCGGTGCGATGTCGGATATCACACAGTTGATTCTCGACGATCATGAGACGTTTCGTCGGGAGTTCGCCGCATTGGACGACGCCGACGTACCCGAGCAGTTACGCGAGATCTGGGAACCCCTCGCGAACCTGCTCGAGGTGCACGCCGCTGCTGAGGAGGCCATCTTCTATCCGAAGCTGCTGCGCCGTGGCGATGACGCCGAAGACGAAACCGTCGATGCGATCGGTGATCACAACGACATCCGGGACGGCGTGCGCGAAGCAGCGCGGCACCCCATCGGTAGTGCGCAATGGTGGGATGGCGTCCGGCACGCACGAGTGGCCAACAGCAGTCATATGGCGGAGGAAGAGGACGACGCGCTGCCCGACTTCCGGCGCAACACTCCGCTGAGTGTGCGCGTGAACCTAGGCCACGAGTTTCTGAAGTTCAAGACAGACCATTCCGATGCCGAGGGCCTGGATACCAGCGACAAGGATCCGCAGGCGTACGTCAGCGCAATAGAGGCGGAGATCTCCGCCGGCGACGCGAACAACTCCCTCGGTATCGGCAGCCTGAAGGGACGTTGATGACAACCGATCATCTGTTACGTAAATACGCACCCATCCCGGCCAAAGGGTGGCAGCAGATCGACGACGAGGCCAAGGACCGGCTCACCGCCAGGTTGGCCGCACGCCGGCTGGTCGACTGGTCCGGGCCACACGGCTGGACACATTCCGCCACCAACCTCGGCCGGACTGCCTCGCTGGACAGCGCACCGCCGGGCACCAAGTTCGAGACGGTGGTCGCCCGGCAACGGCGCGTGCTGTCGTTGACCGAGCTGCGAGTGAGCTTCACCGTGGAGTGCTCCGGCTTGCAGGACGCCGAACGCGGCGCCACCGACGTCGACTATGGCGATCTCGACCGCGCCACGCATGACGCCGCGTTGATCGAGAACCGCGCGGTGTTCCACGGCTGGCCGGAAGCGGGAATCACCGGAATCGTGGACAGCAGCTCACATCCCTGGTTGACGCTGGGGCAAGATGCCACCACCTATCCACACGCAATCGCCAACGCGACCAACCTGCTTCGCCAGGCCGGCATCGAAGGTCCGTATGCCTTGGCCGTTAGCCCGCAGGGATACACCCGCATCGCCGAGGCGACCGAACACGGCGGCTATCCGTTGCGCGAGCATCTGACCAAGATCCTCAGCGGTGGAGACGTTGTGTGGGCTCCCGGCCTGGATGGTGCCCTGGTACTGAGCAAGCGGGGCGGCGACTTCATCCTCGACGTCGGGCAGGACTTCTCGATCGGTTATACCCGGCACGACGCCGAACTGGTGACGCTGTATCTGGAAGAAAGCTTCAATTTCCGCGTCACCGAACCCGACGCGGCGGTCGTCCTCACCGAGGGGTAGTACATCCTCCGCCGATACCGCGCGAGTTTGTTGAGAAGGACGACCGGGTAGTCGGTCGATGCTTGAAAGTACCCTCATTGAGGAGATTGCCATGTCGACGACACAGTCTTCGCTCGGCGCGCGGCCTGACAGCCGGAAATCGGGCCTGGCGATGCAGCGCAGCCGTGGGGCGGGCAGCGCCTTCCTGCTCGTGCTGCTCGGCATTTGGGGCGCCGTCATCCCGTTCATCGGGCCGTACTTCCACTACGCTTTCGGCGTCACAGTGCCTTGGTTCTTCACCTACGACCGGCTGTGGTTGAACATCCTGCCGGGGATCGCCCTGTTCCTCGGTGGTCTGATCCTCGGTCCGAGCGCGAATCGGGCCAGCGGTGGCTTCGGCGCGTGGCTCGCCCTGATCGGCGGGATCTGGTTCATCATCGGGCCGGTGGTCAGTATGGTGTGGCGGGTAGACGGGTTGACGGCTCCGATCGGTCCGCCGCTCGGGCCGAACTGGCTGCAGATGTTCGAGCAGCTCGGCTACTTCTACGGGCTCGGTGCCCTAGCCACGGCTCTGGCCGCATTTGCGCTCGGTCGTATGACCGTGCGTTCCATCCACGACTGAACTTCGTTCTCAGCCCCCTCACCCCTGTTGATAGGCGGGGTACGCCGCGCGGATCACCGGCGCAACCACCGCGCGGCGTGCAGGCCTGCGCACAGTCACGCGCACAAACGTGACGCCATCGCCACCGACCCGCGTACCGCACCGGACGCTGATTTGCGCTGACGCTGCTGGGTGTCGAAAGTCCGGTGGCGAGCGTCCTCCAGACTGCAGTTGAGGAGGCGGAGTCGGGTCGGGTACTGGTGGTGGGGTGGGGACGGGGTTCGGCGGGCCCGGGGGCGGGGGCAGCGGGCCAGGGCCGGGGTTGGGGATGGGTTCTGGGTCGGGTGGGACGGTGTTCGCGGGGCCCGGGCTCGGCCGCTGAGACAACCGCGTCGTGGCAATTCGATGGGTGCCCACGGATGTGTGCCTCCTTACTCGATCGCCTCCTTGGATTACCCGCCACCGACCCTGTTGAAGCGGCCGCTGCGGTACCAGGCTGCGATCTGAGCCTGGGGAGAAATCCACTGTGTGGCGCGCTGGAGCGGGTACCTGAGATAGATGAGCGAACCACCGGGCGTGGCCACTGATTACTTCGGCTTGGCGCGGCGATCGCGATCCGGGCCGCGCAGCGCCGGCCAGGCCTGGTGAACAACGGCAGCGGTGGGAACTGCGACGATCGCTCCGACGATTCCGGCAAGCACAGTACCCACCGCGAAGGAGAGCCCGATTGCCAGCGGATGGAGCCGCACGTAACGGCCAACGATCAGCGGTTGGAGCAAATGGACTTCGAGCTGGCTCTCCGCGATCAGTACTCCGAGCAGGATCAGCGCGGCCAGCCATCCGTGGGTGCCGAACGTGATCAGGACGGCCAGGCCGCCGGCGACGAGCGCACCGATGAACGGGATGAAGCTCCCGACGAACACCAGCACCCCCAGCGGCAGCGCCAGCGGCACCCCCAACAGAAACACCACAAACCCGATCACGATGCCGTGGATGGTGGCGATGACCGCGGTGCCGCGCACATAACCAGTGATGGTGGCCCAAGCGGCCTGCCCCGCCAGGTCCACCCGATGGGACTGCCGCGCCGGCAGCGGTGTGCGCAGCCACCTCCATATCCGCTCGCCGTCGTAGAGCAGAAAAAAGGTGATGAACAGCGTGAGCACAGTCAGGGTGGCGAACTCGACCAGGTATCCGGCCCCCGTGGTGAGGTAGGCGACAGCCTGGCTCTGGTTGCGTTGCAACCAGTTGATTACCGACTTTTCGATCTGGTCGAGTTGGAACTGACCCACGCCACCGCCGCCCAGGACAGCGCGGATGCGGCGGACAGTACCGACCAACTGCTCGATCAGCGTCGGTAGCTCCCGCGCGAAGCGCAATCCGATCAGGTATCCCAAGCCCCCCAGGACCACTGCGGCGATCACCAGCGTCAGCAGAGCAGACAGCGGCCCAGGAAGACGCCGCTGCAGCAGCTGCGCTACCGGCCGCAGCAACGCCGCCAGAAGCAGCGCGGCGACCACCGGGATCACCACAAGCGACAGCAGCACGAGCACCCGCACGGCGGCATACACCGTCACTCCCACCAACAGCAGCCGCCATGACCAGGCCGCGCCGATAACGAGGCTGTGCGGAAGAGCGGAACGGGCGTCGTCGCGTCGGGATTTCTCTCGGAGGCTGCCATTTCGTCGGTGGTAGGTCATGTCGGACCGACGGGATACGGTCATGTCGCCGCCTTCAGCCGACGATGGGGACGGCCGAGTCATGGGCGAAGGTTGGCCAGTACTGCGCCGTACCGGCCAATCACCCGCGCCCGTAGCGACGGGTCGGTCCGAGGCACCGGCTCGAGGAAGATCTCATCCAGATCGGTGAACTCATGCCGCAGCTCGCCGTCAATACGCACACACGCATGTTCCAGCTCGTCGGTGGACAGCCAGTTCGCGAAGTCCACCCGCGCGCAGAGCAGTACCTTGTCAGTGCCGGTCAGCATGGTGAGCAGATCGACCACCTGCTCGACTTCTGGTTTGGCTGTGAGCTGCGCGTAGATCGCCCGGACCAGCCGTCTGTCGGCCTGCTGCCCGATCAGCAGCCGCATGTTCGTACGGCCGAGCAGGTAGGCCACCACTCCGAGGAGCACGCCGATCAGCAGGGAGGCCAGGCCATCCCACAACTCGGAGCCGGTGAGCAGGTGCAAACCGACTCCAGCGAAGGCGAGTAGCAGGCCGACCAGCGCCGCGGTGTCCTCGAAAAAAACAGTCTTGACGGTCGGGTCATCGGTGGTGCGCAGGTACTCGATCAAACTTTGGCTCTCAGCATCGCGCTCACGGCGGATCTGACGTGCCGCCCGGATCCAGGAGATGCCCTCCATCACGAAGGACAGCGCAAGCACCAGGAAGGCCACCCACGCCAGGGTCTGCTCCTCGCCCCCGCCAAAGATCGTGCGCACGCCCTCATACACCGAAAACAGGGCGCCCGTGACGAATATCGACACCGCGGCTATGAGCGCCCAGAAGTATCGAACCTTGCCGTAGCCGAACGGGTGCCGCCGGTCAGCCGGTCGCTCCGAGTGCCGCAGCGCGGCCAGCAGCAGCCCCTCCGTGGTCGAGTCGGCGACCGAATGCGCCGCCTCCGCCAGCATCGCGGCCGATCCGGTCAGCAACCCGGCGACCAGCTTCATCGCAGCGATCAACAAGTTGATCCCAAGCGCGACGATGACGGTCAGCGTACTTTCCCCGCCGTCAGAGCCGTGGTCAGCTTTTTTCGGACGATGCGATGGTTCCACCTGCGCAGTCCTCATAAGTCGGTTCGCCGTCGCCGGGCGGTGCGGTGGCGTGATACCTCAGCGCTCATCGCCGCTGCTTAACCATGGCGAACACCTCGGATCGGCGCGGCCACGGCGCCCTCCTCGAGACAACGGTTGAGTGTGCACAACGGCTTCCCTGCGATCGGTCGGCCCAAACCCGAACTCGGCCATCGGCGCTGACACCCAGGTCCTAGGATCACCGAATGGTGGTCCCCGCTACCCGTCTCGACGCGAGCGACGCGCTGCGGATGCTGCAACGGGTCTTCGGCTATGACTCGTTCCGGGGAGCGCAGCAGGAAGTCATCGACCACGTCACCGCTGGCGGCGATGCGCTCGTCCTCATGCCGACCGGCGGCGGCAAGTCGCTGTGCTACCAGATCCCTGCACTCATACGAGAAGGCGTCGGCGTCGTCATCTCGCCGCTCATCGCCCTGATGCAGGACCAGGTCGACGCCCTGACGGCGCTCGGCGTCCGGGCCGGGTTCCTCAACTCCACCCAGCAGCCATCCGAGCGGAACCGGATCGAGTCCGCCTTCCTGGCGGGTGAGCTCGACCTGCTTTATCTGGCGCCGGAACGCCTGCGCGTCGAGTCGACGGGCAGCCTCCTCGATCGTGGCACCATCTCGCTGTTCGCCATCGACGAGGCACACTGCGTAGCCCAGTGGGGACACGACTTCCGGCCCGACTACCTCGCGCTGTCCGCGCTGCACCAACGGTGGCCCGCTGTTCCCCGGATCGCGCTGACCGCCACGGCCACCAAGGCGACCCACGCGGAAATCGCGTCCCGGCTGAACCTGGCCGACGCCCGTCACTTCGTGGCGAGCTTCGATCGTCCGAACATCCAGTACCGCATCGTGGCCAAGAACGAGCCCAAGCGACAGCTCCTGGAGCTGCTGCGCAGCGAGCACGCCGGGGACGCCGGCATCGTCTACTGCCTGTCGCGGGCCTCGGTGGACAAGACCGCGGAGTTT
>DASUII010000224.1:0-11670 GCA_036279835.1 Pseudonocardiaceae bacterium | reverse complement strand
CGATATTCTTGCAGCGGGGTCGCTAGACGCGCACGAGCAGGGCGCCCGGGTCGATGCGCATCCGCAATCCCCGCACTTCGCCCACCGGATCGCCATCGAGTTGCGCCAGCTGTGGAGCCTCCGCGCTGATGATGACGGTGCGACCTTGCCAGTGCTGCACTATCCGGTGGCCACGGCATCGACGGGTCAGTACCCGCGCGGTCACCGCCAGCCAACCGAAAATGTCCCTCGGCCCGATGGACACGACATCCAGCAGCCCATCATCCACCCTGGCTGCGGGCATCAACACCAGCCCGGCGAGAAGCTTGCCGCAGTTGCCAACCACCAGCGTGCGGACTCGACGGGGCGGTTCAATACGGCCATCCACAGCAAAGGCGATCGAGGCCCTCGGGCCCCTCAGCGCACGAAGTCCAGAGACGAAGTACGCCAACGGACCCAATCGGGACTTCAACTCGTGGGGCGCGCCGGCCATGATTGCCGCATCAAAGCCCACTCCGGCCATCACCAGAAACACCTGCTCCTCGGCACGCTCATCGATAAACACCCGACCGACGTCGACCGCGCGGTTTTTCCCGGACAACGCAATCCGAGTGGCTCGGGCCGGGTCGCCCAGCCCAACAGCGAGGTTTCGAGCCAGTAGGTTGCCGGTACCCGCGGGCACCAAGCCCAGTGCGGTGCCCGATCCCGCGAGGACCTGCGCCACGTGGCGGATCGTGCCATCCCCTCCACAGACGAGCACGACATCGGCGCCGGCGGCCAGCGCGATACTGGCCTGACCGCCACCCGGGTCCTCGACGGTGGTCTCAAGCCACAACGGTGGCGCCCACCCCAGCTCCGCGCACACCCCCATGATCTGGGTCCGCAGCTTGCCCACGTCGACGATGTTGCTCGGGTTGACCACCACTGCCGGCAACCGGCCCTCCGGCAGCAAGTGCGGCGCCGAGCCCGGCTTGGTCGTATTGCTAGGAGCTTGCGCACGTGCACTCGCAACGCCGTCATGGGCACGCACATCAGATAGTCTACTGGGTGCTCGCCGAGCTCTGACTACCTCAGCTGTGCGCATCGACGCGATCTGGGCGGGGTTCGTGGCGCGAACCGACGTCATGTCGGCGTTCCTGTCCCGGCATGAAGGCAACCGGTGTCATCGTGAGGCCGACAACGACGCGGGCTAGGATGCCGCGCGCACGGAGAGTAGTCGACCGCCGTCGAATAGTACTCTCAATCGGCACTCCACGCCAACGGAGTCGGTCGGGTTGCTCACCCGACACTGCGCGGCATCGTCTACTCGACAACGGAGCGGTGTCTACTCGACAACGTCACCGACCGGGACCGAGCTCCTGGACCGCGGCAATCCGGGGCCTACCCCCGGGTGTCTCGAACTGCTGCGAAGGCGTCCTGAACGACATCTGGATGCCGCCGACGGCGGATCCGTGGCATCCTCCGGGGTGCACGTCGCCGCGGGGTACGGCCGCAACGCCCAAGCGGCCGCCGAGCTCGCTAGCCAGCTCGGCGCCGGGGGCGTCGGTGTCGGTGCACCAGGGCAGATCCCGCCGGCTGCTTCTCGGGGAGCGGCCTCCGCCGCTGGGGACAGTGACGCTCTGTCGCGCGGGATGGTCAGATGAATGCTGTTTCTTTGCACAGCGCCTAACTAACGGGTTAGGCAACCTCGCTGGCGGCAGCCAGCCGCCGGAGGCGGTCGGCGTCAGCGGCAAGACGGTCGAGCCGCACCGACTGCACCACTGAACGGCACTCCCAACCGGTTTCCCGCTCGGCGCGATCGAGCACCCCCGACCGCGGCGCTGAGCCGCTCGCCCACCGTATGCCGGCACCACGCATGCAACGTGGCGATCGGAGTTCGCAGCACCGGGTAGGTCATCGTCGCGGTGCTGCTGCGGCCACTGCCGGGAACTGGGCAGCGCGGGCGGGGTGCTCATCGGTCCTGGCGCCGATGGTGGTGGCGCAGCACGGTCGCGACGGTGAGCAGGGCGCCCAGCGTGGCCGCGGTCAGCGCCAGACGTCTCGCCCCGACCAGGAAGATCGGGGTGAGACGCTGGCGTAGGGCTGCCACCGTCGCACCCAGCGCGTCGGCCTGGTCCGCGGCATGCAGGGCGAGCGCGGCTGGGTCGCGGCGGGCGAGCGCGGTGTGCTCGGCGAGCTGATCACGTTCACTCGCGGTGGGTTGCCCGCCGAGGCGCGGTCTGGCTCGGGTGTGACGGGTGATCTCGGCTGGGGTGGCTCCCGGGCCCCGGCCGGCGAGCAGCTGCGCGCGGGCCTGCTCGATGGCAGCCTGCGGACCTAGGTGGGGGCTTGGCTGGCCGCGGTGATCCTCGGGCATCGATGGTTGCCTTTCCAGCTGCGGCAGGTGGGGTCACCCATCGCGGGTGAGCCAGCGGGAGATCGCCGATGGCAGGGTTTGGTGGGCGCTGCGGCGGGCCGCGGTCTGCCGCAGCGCGGCCAGCCTGCCGAGGGCGTCGTCGCCTCGTGGCAGGGCCGGAGCCCGCACCGCCAGGACCGCCCCCGTGACGGCGAACACGCTCGCGGCCACGGCGTCGACCAGGCCCGCGCGGCGCAGCCGACGGTCGATCACGGCCAGGGCGAGCACGGAGGCGACGTGGGCCAGGTCGACCTGGACCCCCAACGCGAGCACGACCGGGCCGGGGTTCCCCGCCGTCACAATCCCCTGGGCGAGTTGGCGGGCGCCCAGGATCCGGACCACCACACGCGACACCCGGTTAACGCGGTGTCCGGTGTAAAGGCGGAACACCGGGCCGGGGGCCGCCAGCAGCAGAATCCCGTAGCCGGCTCGCAGGGCGGTGAAACGGTTCATCGCCGGTGCCACCGGGTCATCGCGGCGGCCAGGCCGGTGGCCCCGACGGCTGCTGCGGTGGCGGTAGAGACCAGGCGGGCGTGGTGGGAGAACCACAGTTGCGGGGCGTGGGCGTGGGCTTTGTTGTCGAAGTCCCCGTGCGCGCCGTGATCGTGGCCGCCGGCGCCGTCGACGGGCTCCCACAAGTTGTTGGGACGGTCGGGTCCTACCTTCTCCCCGGTCTGCTGGGAGGAGTAGCCGGTGCGGGCCAGGTAGCGGTCCAGCAGCGCCGGGGCGAGTTTCTGCCCGAACAGGGTCCCGACCGTGCTGGCCCCGACCCAGTACTGCTTGCGCTGCGGGTGGTCGGCGGCGAAGACGATCCCGCGGGCGGCGACCTCGGGTTGGTAGATCGGGGGGACCGGTTGGGGGTGGTTGGGCAGCCGGGACAGCACCCAGGAGAACTGCGGGGTGTTCACCGCGGGCATCTGCGCCACCGTGACGTGGATGTTGCTGCCGTCGTGCATCAGCTCGGTGCGCAGCGACTCGGTGAACCCGTTGATCGCGTGCTTGGCACCGCAGTAAGCCGACTGCAACGGGATGCTGCGCCCACCCAACGACGACCCGCACTGCACGATCGTGCCCCGGTCCCGCGGGCGCATCCGGGACAACGCGACCATGGTTCCGTAGACGAAACCGAGATAGCTGACCTCGGTGACTCGGCGGAACTCTTCGGGTTTGATCTCGTGGAATGGGGCGAACACCGAGGTGAACGCGATGTTGATCCACACGTCGATCGGTCCGAAGGTGTCTTCGACCTGGGTGGCGGCTGCGTCAAGCTGGTCGTAGTCGGCGACGTCGGTGGGGATCGCCAGTGCTCGCCCGCCGGCGTTGTCGACGTCCTTGGCCGCGCCGTCGAGGCCGGCTTGCCCGCGAGCGATTAAGCCGACGTGCGCCCCGCGGGCGCCGAACACTTGGGCGGTGGCACGGGCGATGCCAGCGCTGGCACCGGTGATCACAACAACCTGTGGTGAGCTCACTCTCATCCTCTATTCCGCCAGCTAGGGCCGGCTCATCTGGGGCGGGGCCAGCGCACCCGCTGGGGTTGGCGGCGTTGGCCATCGACGCCAGCACCGCCAAACCGATGCTCAGCACCACGGGGGCGCGGTGAGCCTGATGGAGGTTTCCAACATCAGGGCGTGGACGAAGGCTTGCGGTAGGTTGCCGCGCAGTTGGCGCTGGGCGACGTCGTACTCCTCGGAGAACAGCCCCGGTGGACCGCAGGCGGCCCGGTTGCGTTCGAACCACGTCGTCGCCGCCAGGGCGTCGCCCTGTTGGTGGGCGGCCAGCGCCATCAGGAACCCGCAGAGCACAAACGCTCCTTCGGCCTTCCCGAGTGGGCGGGCGTCCTGGCGGAACCGGTAGACGTAACCGTCCTTCCCCAGCTCGTCGTGGACGGCCTGGTAGGTGGCCAGCGAGCGGGCATCGGTGGCGGGCAGCGCGCCGCGGATCGCCGGGAGAAGCAGCGCCGAGTCGATCCGTGGGTCGCCCGGCGCGCGTTGCCAGCGCCCCGAGGGGTGCAGGCAGTCGGTGTCGGTGTCGGCGACGATGGCGTCGGCCAGGGCGCTGTAGCCGGCGGCGTCGCTGGTAGCGGCGCCCGCGCCGGCGATGGCGCGCAGCCCCGCGGCGCAGATCAGCCGGGAGTGCGCCCAGCGCTGGTTGGCCAGTTCCCACAGTCCCGCGTCGGGTTGGCGCCAGCGGGCCTCGATGGCACTCACGGCGACGGTCAGGGCCTTGTGGTGGTCGGAGTCGAGGTGGTCGTGCCGGGCCGCAGCGGCGAACAGCAGCAGCGCTTCCCCGAAGGCGTCGAGCTGGAACTGGGCGTTGACGTGATTACCGACGATGTCGGTACCACCCGGGTAGCCTGGCAGATCGAGACGGCGCTGGTCGGGCACGGTCGCCCCGGTGATGGTGTAGGCGGGCATCAGGTTCGGGCCGTCGGCGAGTAGGCGCTGTGAGACGAACCGGACTGCGTCATCGAGCAGTGGGTGGGCACCGTCGGCGGCGACGGCTTGGCCGGCGTAGCACTGGTCGCGGATCCAGACGTAGCGGTAGTCGTAGTTGCGGCCTTCGGCGGCGCGTTCGGGCAGGCCCATCGTGGCGGCGGCGACCATGCCACCACCGGAGCTGGTCAGCCCGCGCAGCACCGCGTAGGCGTGGAGGGCGTCGTGCGGCGCGACGGTGTCCTGCAGTGCCGGCAGCGCTTCTCGCCAGGCGGTCTCGGTGCCCTGCCAGGCCCGGTCCGCGTCCGGCGGCTCGTCGCCCAGGGCGGTGTCGGCGATCTCCAGGATCAGGTCGTGGTGGCCGCCCTCGGGCACCGTGATGGTGGTGTGCAGCATCCGCCCGCTGCGCCCGTCACCACTGACCTGCGCGTCGGCGCTACCTGTCCACCGCAGCCGCAGCTCACCGAGGATGCCCCGCCAACACCCATCGGGGTCGCTGTGGAGCTCCCGCAGGTGATGTCGGCCGAACCCGGCCGCCGGGGCCAGGACCACGTCGACGCGGGCAGGGCCCTGCACTGCGATGATCCGGCGCAGCAGCACTGCCCGGTTCACATCACCTGGGAAGGCCAGCGCCTCGCGGCACTCGACGATCCCGGACTCGGTGATCCAGCGGGCGTGCCAGACCAGGCTGCCGTCCTCGTAGTAGCCACCCCAGACGAACCGGCCGGTCGGGGTGACCGCATAGCAGCCGTCACCGCCGACCAGCGACGAGAACACCCCGTCGGAGTCCCAGCGCGGCGCACACATCCACGCGATGTCACCCCGCGGCCCGACCAGCGCTCCGCGTTGCCCGTCCGCGAGCAGGGCGTACTCCCGGAGCACGTGCGGGGCGAACGTTTGCGTACTGTTGGTGCTGGTCATCGGTGTCTCGACCTTCCTCGGCTCCGCGGGCGGAGGCATTAGTGGTGGGTGGGGCTAGATGCCGGCGGCGTTGGCGTAGTACTGCTGGTCCTCGCGCCAGCCGCCCATTCCCATGCCGACGTCAGCGGGATCGGCGACGAACTCGATCGCCTTGATCCACTTGACCATCTTGAAACCGAGTTGGGTTTCCACCCGCAGCCGGACCGGGGCCCCGTGCTCGATGGGCAGCGGCGCGCCGTTCATCTCCAGCGCGAGGATGGTTTGCGGGTTGGTGGCGAGGTGCAGTTCCATCGATTCGTAGAAAAACCCGTAGCGTCCCTCACCTTCGGTCAGCCCCTTGTCATCCATCGCGTAGAACACGACGTGGTGGGCCTGCGCGGTTGGGCGGACCAGTTCGAGCACGGCGCTCAGCGGCACCCCGCCCCATTCAGCGACCGCAGTCCAGCCCTGGATGCAGTTGTGCTTGACGATCTGGCTGCGCCGACCCAGCCCGCGCAGCTGCGCCAGCGACAGCGACACCGGGTGTTCCACCAGACCGCCCACGGCCAGCCGGTAATCGGTGAATCCGTCAGCGGCCATCTGCTCGTAGTCCGCCCCGGTGGGCGGGTAGCCGTTGACCCGGTGATACGGCGAGATGTCGCCGCGAGCGAAGTGCTGCCGGGAGGTGAACGTCCGGGAGATCACCCGCTCGAAAGGATCGACCATGACCCCGAGCAGGCGTTGGGTGGCGCGCCGGTAGCGTAGCGAGAACCACGAGATGATCACATGGAACAGCAGGATTCCGAAGATCCCGAGCAGACCGACGCTGATCGCTAGCGTCCGGTTGGCGTGCTCATCGCCCAGCACGATCGACGCGAACTCCTTGGGCACCCCATGCACGATCACCATGAAGGTGTGCAGTGCGGTGAACGCGGCGAACGCGCACAGCCCCAGGAAATGCAGGCTCCTGGCGCCTTGCTTGCCACCGAACAGCTTGCCGTAGCGGGGGAACCGGGCCAGCACCGACGGCGACATCGCCGCACCGGTCGCGATCTGCACCGGTGCCAGCACGAAGATCAGCAGGAAGTAGGTGAGTTTCTGCGCCGCTTCGAAGGGCTGGCCGGGCAGCTTGCTCGGCAGCTGGAAATGCAGGTAGTTACCGACCGCGCGGATCGCCTCCGGCACGATCTCCCACCGGGTCGGGATGAGGTAGTGCCAATATCCGGTGGCGAAGACCAGCACCACGTAGACCGCGCCGGTGAGGATCCAGAACTGCACGGTCATGAAATGCCAGTGCCGGCCCAACCCCAGGTTCTTGCGCCCCGGCAGCGCGACCACCGGGCTCCAGGACTCCTCCTCATCCAACGACGACCACATCCGACGGGAATCCGCCCCGTACATTTTCTTGGAGAACCGGGCCCACTCCCGGCCCGGTGGGCAGTCGTCGTTCCAGTACAGCTTCGGGAACGCCGACAGAACCTCCAGCCCAGAGCGGGCCAGCAACAGCAGGAAGAAGATGTTCAGGAAATGGGTGATGACCACCCACCACGGGAAGAAGCTCGGCATCGGCTCAACTCCCCGGAAGTTGATCGAGGCCCGGCCAGGGCGCCACGCTAGCGGCCGGGGAGGAACTCGTGGGCGAATTCGCGGACCGCCGACAGGGCCCCGGGTAGGCCTTCCTTGGGAGCGGCGACGAAGGCTTTGGTCATCGCTTCCATCTGGGCGAAGGAGACGTGCGGTGGGATCGGTGGTTCCTCCGGGTCGGTCATCGCGTCGATGATCACCGGGCGGTCGGCGGACAACGCCTCGCGCCAGGCGCTTTCGATCTGGTCGGACCGATCGACTTTGATGCCTTTGAGGCCGATCACCTCGGCGTAGGCGTGGTAGGGCACATACGGGATGTCCTGGGAGGCGTGGAACTTCGGATCCCCGGCCATCGCCCGCTGCTCCCACGTGACCTGGTTGAGGTCCTCGTTGTTGAGGATCAGCACCACCAACCGCGGATCAGCCCAAGTCTTGTAGTACTTCGCGGCGGTGAGCAGTTCGGCCATCCCGCCCATCTGCATCGCCCCGTCGCCGACCATCGCCACCGACACCCGATCCGGGAAGGCGAACTTCGGCGCGATCGCATAGGGCACCCCGGGCACCATAGTGGCCAGGTTCCCCGACAGTGACGCCTTCATCCCCCGGCGGATCTTCACCTGCCAGGCGAACCAGTTCGCCGCCGATCCGGAGTCGCTGGACAGGATCGCGTTGTCGGGCAGTTGCCGGGACAGCTCCGCGAACAGCGCGTGCCCACACGCCATGAACGCGGCCATCTCCTCATGCCGGGTCTGGATGAACCGCAACCGGTCCGCGTAACGCCGCAACGCGCCGAGGATCCCATCACCGGGGAACCCGTAGATCGTGGACACACCCCAGTCCAGCAGACGCTCACACAGATAGTCCCCCGCTGTTTCGCCCATCAGCGATCCCCGATCCTCGACTAGCCGATAACCGCTCGCCGTCTGACCGCGGGCTAGCCCGAATCGCCACCGACTAAACACACCCGATCTCAGCACCCACCAACAGGCGCGACCGGCCATCTCCGACCGACCCGAACCAGGAGCACAGCCCACCGCCGCCCAGGTCGACGCCGCGTCCGGCGAGAGGCTCGGCGATCTCGGTGAGGTGCCGCACGAGCGTGCCATCCGCGACAGGCGAGCTGGGAGTCATCGGCCTGGGAGCGGGTGGACGGCTAGTTCACAAACGTTTGTACCAGAAGTTGAAGCGTTCACGATGGTATCCGCTGTCCCGCCCGGAATACCGCGGATACCGCGCCGAGAGCCTGCAGATCCTTTTCCGGATCGCCGACGACGGCGAGGAGGTCGGCCTCATACCCGGCGACGATCATGCCTTTCCGATCGCCAATCCCGCAGGCTGGGAGGCAATTGTGCGGCTTCTCGGCGACCACCCCGGCGTCCGAGGAACACACCAGCCGCACACCTTCTCGATGCATCCGGGGCAGCAACGCTCGCGCGGCAGCGACTCGCGAGGATAACGGTGCTCCGTGGGGCAGGCGGCCGGCCGTCACGCCCACATACACTCCGGCCTCGGCCATCATCTGAACCGTGGCCCAATCAGCAGCGGCGCCATCAGCGGTGAGAAAAGTGCCATGCTCGATACCGTCAACGCCGGCGCGGACCGCATCAGCGATACCCGCGCCGCCATGCGCATGGGCCGTGACGGGCTTTCCTACACTATGCGCTGCCTCGACAATTACTCTCAGCTGGTCAAGATTGTACTGCGACTCGTGCGCCGCGCTTCCCGGAGTGATGCCGCCACCCGTGGCCATCACCTTGACCACATCCACACCGCGCTCGGCCCGTTCGACCACCGCGGCGCGCAACTCCGCAGGCTCGTCAGCCTCTCCACCGAGAAACCAGCAATGGCCTCCGGTACGCGTGACCGGCGGACCCGAGGCCAATATCTCCGGAGCGGTTGCGCCGGTAGCGGCGTACTCATCCCGCACGGCCAGCGCCAGATAGTCGCGGTCGCCTAAATCCCGCACAGTGGTAATGCCAGCCCGCAATGCTTGCAACGCATGCCGACGTATCCGCGCCATCAGGGTCGCCTGGTCATCTGCTGCATGTGCTCGGCGACATCGCCACACGGGTCGAACGCCAGGTGCACGTGCGCATCGATCAAGCCCGGCAGGAGGGTGACATCGCCCAGTGCGACCAGCGGCAACTCCACCGAGGGACGCGTCCCGGAAAGATCCACGCCAACGATGCGGTCACCCTGGATCACCACCAACGGCATGCCCCGGTGCATGACCTTTCCATCAAAAAGGCGCGCCGCACGTATCCCCCACCGCTGCCCGCGGTCTCGCGCATACACCACTCCGCCTCCATCACGCCTTCGATATGCATTTCGGGTCCCGGCTGCCCAGCGGCCAACCCGCCCTAAGCCCTCACCTCCAGGACCTTACGAAACCCGCCCGACAACGCCATCTTCAAATGGATCTACACAGTCGCTGTACTGCCGGGCATGCGGCCCGGGCCTCATCGGGCTAGCGTGACCGCAGCCCAGCTAGCAGGAGGGGTCTGGCGGTCGTCGCACCCGTGGTAGAGAGCCCGGGATGAGGAGTCGGTCGAATCGAAGCGATGATGTCGAGGTGATGATGTGAGCGGGACGGATTTGTGGCGGCCACTGGATCGGATGTCGGGTCGGCGGCGGCTGCGGCACCGCGACGCCGGCCGCGACCAGGAGATGCTTCCGGATCCGTCGCTGCTGCCCGGCACGGATCGGATCCCGCAGATCCGTCACATCGTGTTGCTGATGATGGAGAACCACTCGTTCGACAACTATCTGGGCACGTTGGGCCGCGGTGACGGATTGCCCAGCCCTGCGCCGGTGAACCGCCGCCGCGATGGCAGCCCGGTGTCCGCGCACCACTTCGCTACCACCATGCAGAGCGAGCATGTGCCCTCCCAGAGTTGGACCTCCAGCCATCTGCAGTTTGACCAGGGTCGCAATGACGGGTTCGTGACCAGCGTCGAAGACATCGCACCGAACGCTGACGCCAGCGTGGCAATGGGTCACTGGACCGCCGACGACCTCCCGTTCTACGCGGGGCTGGCCCGGACCTTCCCCCTCGCCGACCGCTGGTTTTGCTCCTGCTTGGGCCCGACGTTTCCCAACCGCCGCTTCCTCATCGCGGCAACCGCGCACGGACTGATCGACGACGAGATCGCCAGCATCATCGACTACCCCCGATCTGGCACGATCTTCGACCTGCTCAACCGGCACGGCATCGGGTGGATCAACTATCACCACGTCCCGGCTCTACACTTGATCGGCAAGCGACTCGCCGGGATCCGCGGCGTCCGCGCGTTGACGTTGCTCGGCCGACAGCTGCTGCCTGGTATCGAGGCCCACGTCCGCGGAGAACTCCAATCCACGGCGAACCTCTACCCGCTCGGGCTGGCGCGGACGATCGGCCACCTACGCCACATCGATCGCTTTTTCCACCACGCCGCGGCGGGCACGCTACCGCCGGTGAGCATCGTCGACCCTGACTTCGAGGTGTCCTCAGAGGAGAACCCGCAAGACATTCGCCTCGGGGAAGGTTTCGCCGCCGCCGTCATCAACGCAGTCATGCGCGGCCCGGGCTGGCCGCACACCCTGCTCATCTGGCTCTACGACGAACACGGCGGATACTACGATCACGTGCCACCACCCCCTGCAGTCGAACCCGACCACGTGCTCCCGCACAGCCTCCGAGGCGGCACCGGGCCGCTGCGATGGCTGGTGAAACACACCGGGCTGTGGCCGCGGCTGCGCGCGCTGCACTCCCACGACGGACGTTACGACCGATACGGATTCCGAGTGCCCGCCGTCGTCGTCTGCCCCTACGCCAAACCCGACTACGTATCCTCGACTCCCTTCGACCACACATCCGCGCTCAAGCTCATCGAAGAGAAGTGGAATCTGCCACCGCTAACCCGTCGGGATGCCAGCGCGACCGCGCCGTGGGACCTGATCGACCTATCCGCCGTCCCACCGTTTCTCAACCCCCCAACACTGCCCCCACCCGCGATTCCCTGGCAGCAATAACCCCTCGGGCGCAGAATGACCCCGCCCTCAGCGGGGGAAAGCCTTACATGCGCCGAGTTCGACAGGAGGGCTGCTCTGACGGGCGGCCCTTGGGTTCAGGGAGTCCACGCAACACCGTTGGTTGGTGGGGTTGAGGGTAGTGGTTTGTGGGGGGGTTGATGGTTTTGTGATGCTCGCGTGTGGGGTGGGGCAGGCTGGGCCTGTCCGTGTTTCCTGTCTGAGGGGTCGCAGAGGCTCGGGGGTCCAGGGCGCGCCGCAAGGCGCGTCGCGCGCAGCGCGGTGCGGAGCACCCTGGAGGCCTGAGGGGCGGCCCCGTATCCTGCGCGGGCATCACAAAACCAGCGGCGGCGCAGCCGCCTCCGCTTG
>DASUII010000223.1:0-10802 GCA_036279835.1 Pseudonocardiaceae bacterium | reverse complement strand
AGGCGAGCCGTGGTTCGGCTTCTCATCAATGCTGAACGGCGAGAAGCCGCAGTCATCGGTGGCTCCTAACCTTTCCCGCGGGATGAAGTTCGACGCCCTCACCAGAGCATCGCGAACCTCTTCTGCGCTCTCGATGCGGGGATTCCCCGGGTTGATTACGCCGATGTAGGCCATTTGCGCGACGCCGTCGGCGTCGTCGCGTAGATGCTTGCCGATCGACTCGTAAACCGGGTCCTTCTCGCGTTCGCTCGCCAGCTGGATCAGGAAGTAACCGGCGTTCATCTGGAACATGCTCGGGAGCAGGTTGTTGTAAGGCACATCAGCGCTGTGCACCGAGTCCCGGTCGCCACCGGGGCAGGTGTGGATGCCGATCTTCTTACGCTCCTCCGCTGAGAAGCGCGCGAAAACGCGGTTGTTGAGCTCGATGAAGTGCGGGAGTAAGCCGGCGCCCGTCCACGGGTTGCGTGGATCTTCGCGGGTGGCGAGCCGGCCTTCGGTGAAGTCGACGGAAACCCGCGCCGCGCCGGCCTCGAAGGCCTTGCGGATGTCCTTTTCGCATTCGTTCACGATGTCTTCTTCGAACTGCTCCCGCGAGTAGCCGGGCACCTCATCTTTCAGCGGGTACAGCAGGGCGATCATGGAGGGCGCGATCACGGCCTGCTTCATGGGTACGTGCGCGTAGCCGATAGATTGTTTCAGGGTGTCCGCCGCGTATGTCTTGTACCGCAATGGGCCACCGGTGAGGCGCGGCAGCTGCCGCCCGTGGCCGTCGGCGAAGATCGCGAAGAACTGGCCGCCCGGGGCCAGGTTGTCGGCGAGGCCGGTGCCGGCCAAGGTGTCGGTGATCGGGTAGGTGGCGAAGCTGGACCAACGCTGCTCGCCATCGGAGATGATCGGTGATCCGGTGGCTTCAGCCCGCTCGATCGAATCGCGAACGGCCGTGTCCTGCTCGGCTTCCAGCGCGTCCTTGTCGATCTTTCCCTCATCATAGGCAGCGTACGCGGCCTGCAGCTTGGAAGGCCGGGGGAGGGAACCGACAGGCTCAGTGGGAATTCCGGTGGCCGTTCTCGGATCGTATTCAGTCATGATTTCCTCTCTGTCGTTTAGCTAGGCGAATCTAGTGATTGAGTAGGTAGACCGGCGATTGCACTGTTCGCTACGGTCTCCTTCCTGTCGCAAAACGGTCGTCCGAGCCCTCATGATGGCCGCGCCGATCACCTGGCGGCCCGAAAAACGGGGCACAGACAGGTCTGTCTAGCTGTGACTTGGATCATAGTCAGGTGGCAATGAGTCGGTCAACGGGCACCCATTTGCCGTACTTAGATTAGGCCAGCCGAGTGCCAGACATTGCTCAGAGTCTCGATTGACGCCGCCGAACGTGGGTGCGCAGCCACATTGCCAGGCCCACTGCGGCCAATACGCCGAGCACCACGTTGCTGGCCACGCCCAACCGGTCCTGCACCACGACCAAGCTGGCGCCGGCGAGGTATCCGAGGATGGCCACCGTGGTCGCCCAAATCACCCCACCGAGGAGGTTGTAGGGCAGAAACCTCCACCAGCTTAAGCCACTCATCCCGGCCAGGCCTGGCACGAGCGCCCGCAGCAGCGCGGTCATGCGGCCGATCAGCACGACGATCGGACCGCGCCGGCGCAGCAGGTCATTGGTCGCGCGTACGGCATCAGGCTTGACCAACCGGTCCGGCAGGCGCTTAAGAAGCCGCTCGCCGTAGCGCCGGCCGATGCCGAATCCGACCGCATCGCCGATGACCGCACCAGCCACGCTGATCGGAATCACCGACCACAATGACAGGGTCCCCACCTGCGCGGCAGCCCCAGCCACCAAGATCGCGATCTCGCCAGGGAAGATCACACCGAGCATGGTGGAAGCCTCTAGCGCCGGACACAGGAAAGCCAGGATGAGCATCGGAGTCGGCGGAAGTGCCCGCAGGGCGTCGAGCACCATGCCCCGATCCTGACCCATCGACCACACGACTGCCAACAGTGTGCGTTGGGTCTGCCATCGCCTCCAGCCGTGCGCCGACCTGGCTTGCTGCACCCTAAGGCCGCGACCAACATCTACCGTAACGCGGTCCGCCCCGGCTGTTGAGGAGAAGTTCATGTTCGCCACGTTGACCGAGCAGGCTCGAGGGTTGACCGCGGATCAGCGCAACGCGTTTGTGGCAGCGTTCCTGGGCTGGACGATGGACGCTTTCGACTACTTCATTGTGGTGCTGGTCTACAGCGAGATCGCCACCGAATTCGGTGTGTCGTTGACGAAGATGGCGTTCGTGACCACGGTCACATTGGCGATGCGTCCAGTAGGTGCGCTGATATTCGGTCGATGGGCGGACTCAGTCGGGCGGCGATTGCCATTGATGGTCGACGTCTGTTTCTACTCCGTGGTGGGTTTCGCGTGTGCGTTCGCGCCGAATTTTACGGTGCTGCTGGTGTTGCGGCTGCTGTATGGGATCGGGATGGGTGGGGAGTGGGGCTTGGGCGCGGCTTTGGCGATGGAGAAGATCCCAGCCGAGAAACGCGGTTTGTTCTCGGGTCTGTTGCAGGAGGGCTACTCCGTCGGGTACCTGCTGGCGGCGGTGGCGTTCCTGGTTATCAATCCGGTGTTCGGTTGGCGCGGGCTGTTCGCGTTCAGCCTGCTACCCGCGTTGGTTGCGCTGTACGTACGGGTCAAGGTCGGCGAAAGTGAGGTGTGGCGGCAAACCCGGGACCGGGCCCGGCTGACCCGGACGACCCCGGGGCAAGTGTTTCGCAACCCGGCGGTGTTGCGCCGCTTCGGCTATCTGGTCGCGCTGATGACAACGTTCAACTGGATGTCCCACGGGACCCAGGACATCTACCCGACGTTCCTCCGGCAAGGGCTGCACCTGAGCGCGAACACCGCGATCGGAATCGCCTTGGTCTATAACGTTGGAGCCATCCTCGGTGGTGCGTTACTCGGCGGGTACTCCGAGCGATTGGGTCGGCGCCGCACGATCATCCTTGCCGCCACCCTCGGGCTGCCGGTGGTGCCGCTGTTTGCGTTGTCCGCCACGGTCGGTTGGCTGGCCCTCGGGTCATTTCTGATGCAGGTGTGCGTGCAAGGCGCGTGGGGAGTGATCCCGGCGCACCTGACCGAGCTCAGTCCGGATGCGATCCGTGGCTTCTATCCCGGCGTGACCTACCAGTTGGGCAATCTGTTCGCGGCATTTAACCTACCGATCCAGCAGCGGCTCGCGGCCAGCCACGGCTATCCCTTCGCGCTGATCGTCACGATCGTGCCGGTACTGATCGCCGTCATCGTGCTGACCGCGATCGGCGGCGAAGCTAAAGGCATCCGGTTCGGCACACAGCCAATAAACCAACCGCCTGATCTATAGCGGAGCGCCCCAACCGCCACCACCGGGCGTTTCGATGCGAACCCGGTCGCCGCGGCGCAGTGGCCACGTTCCTTTGCTGGGCAGCTCCGCCTCGGTCTCGTCGGCCCGGCGCAGGATGTTGCGGCCCACGGCCCCGGGACGGCCACCACCGAGCCCCCACGGAGGGTGTTCGCGGCGTTCGGACTGCACGGTCAGCGTGCAGTCGGCCAGCACCTCGATCTCCCGGATCAGCCCGTCACCGCCGGGATGCCGGCCGGCGCCGCCCGACGACGATCGCAGCTCGTAGCGCCACACCCGCAACGGGTAGTCCAGCTCCATCGCCTCGGCGGGGGTGTTGCGGGTGTTGGTCATCCCCGTGTGCACCCCGGACATGCCGGGACGGTCGGGGGTGCCGCCCTCGCCGCCGCCCAGCGTCTCGTAGTAGCTGAACGGCCGACAGTTGTTACAGTCGCCACCGGCGCCGATGAGTAGGTTGTTCATCGTGCCCTGGCTCGCCGCCGGTACCCGCTCGGGAATCGCCTGGGCGAACGCGCCGAGCAGGACATCGACGATCCGCTGGCTGGTCTCGACGTTACCGGCGGCCACCGGTGCGGGAAACGTCGCCTGCACCACGGAGCCTTCCGGTGCTCGAACGTGCAGGGACCGGTAACAGCCGGCGTTGGGCGGCGCGTCCGGGTCGGTCAGCATCCGGAAGACGAACATCGCTGACGAAAGGGTCACCGCGAACACTGCGTTGAGATTCACCGGAACCTGCGGGTCGGTGCCGTCGAAGTCGATCGTCACCTCGTCGCCGGCAACGGTCACCGCGGCGCGGATCGTGACCCCGGCGCCGATCTCCAGGACATCGTAGTTGCGGTAGCACCCGTCCGGGATGTCGGCCACGGCTGCCCGCACGCGCCGGTCGGAGTAGTCGCACACGGCTGCCATGGCCTCACGCAGCCGAGCCGCCCCCATCCGGCTGGCGATCTCCCGCAGCCGCTGGGCTCCGACGTGGTTGGCCGCGAACTGCGCCCGCAGGTCACCCCGGCGCTCGCGGGGCGTGCGAGAGTTCGCGGCGATCAGCCGCACCACGTCGTCGCGTTCCCCGTCGGCGTCGGCGATGAGAATGGGCGGGATGCGCAACCCTTCCATCGCGATGTCAGTGGCGGTCGCCGGCATGGAGCCGGGCGCCGCTCCACCGACGTCGGCGTGGTGCGCGCGGTTGGCCACATAACCGAGCAACTCCTCTGAGCCCGTGAAAACGCCGGAGACGATCGTGAGATCCGGCAGGTGGGTACCGCCCAGGTACGGGTCGTTGAGGCAGACCTGCTGACCGGGCCGCAGCTCGCCGTAGGTGTCCAGCACCGCGCGGACGCTGGCCGGCATGGCGCCCAGGTGCACCGGGATGTGCTCGGCTTGGGCAACCATCTCCCCGTCCGGGTCGAACACCGCCGCCGAGCAGTCCGCTCGTTCCTTGATGTTCGGGGAATACGCCGCCCGGCGCAGTGCGACGCCCATCTCCTCGGCTACGCCGGCCAGCGCGTGCCGAAAGACCTCCAGCTCAACCCCGGACAGCTCAGTCATGTGCACCGGTTACCGCGATAGTCGTCATGCGTAATCAGAGTGCCATGTTCGCGATCAGGGGTCGTGTCGTGGTGTGACGGTCGCGGTCTCGAACTGTGTTTCGGTGCCGGCTCGTGCGCGGCCGTCAGCGGGACGAGCTGGGGAAGGTCAGGATTCACCGAATTGAATCCCGCGTGGGCGTGAGAAGAGCTCAAACAGCGCTGGGATGCTTTCCGTTGGTCGGTCCAGTTCAGCGAGGATCTGTTCGTACGCCCCTGCTGGCATCGTGATGTCACGACTGCGGTGCACCACTTCTCGGGCGTGGAACACCGCCACACGGACCCTGCTGGTCCGGTGATCACCGCTTGTGTGCCGAGAACGACATTTTCTGTCGCCTACGGCACGCAAACGGTGATCAGTCAACGGGCAGGTGCACCACCAGGTTTCCGGCGTCGTCGACCACGGCGACCTCGCCACTGGCCAACAACGTGGTGGTGTCCGGCTGCTCGATCAAGGCTGGGCCGCTGACCTCGTCCCCGGCTGATAGAGCCGCCCGGGAGACCACCTGCGCTGAGCCCGCGCCGTCGATATCCCGGGACCGCTGCGGCGCCGGTTCGCTCTGGTCCCAGTCGCTTGGCGGCTGCGACAGGAGCGGTTCGCCCCGCGCCACCACCCGTACCGTGACGACCACAACCTGCTCGTCCGGCATCGCGTACCCGTACGCCTCGCGGTGCGCGCAGTGCAGCAATTGCGCCACATCCGCACCGTCGGACACCATGATCCGCAGTTCATGGGACTGGCCGGCGTAGCGCGCATCGGCGATCCGGGTCACGGTGATGTCACCCGCCACGCCCTGGCGTTCCAACTCCTCGCGGGCCTGCGCTTCCAGCCCGACCCAGGCGTCGGTGAGGTCGTTGTCGGCCGCCGCCATCACTGTCCGGGACGCCTCATAACGGGCCGGCGCGAGCAGCAGACCCAGCGCGCTGAGCACGCCCGGTGCGGGCGGCACGACCACGGCACGGCAGCCGAGCTCGCGGGCCAGCGCGGTCGCGTGCAGCGGACCGGCTCCACCGTAGGCGACCAGCGCCAACCCCGCCGGATCGACGCCGCGCTCGGTGCTGACCTTGCGCAGCGCCCGAGCCATCGTGGCCCGCACCACCGCCAGAATCCCGGCCGCCCCTTGCTCCGGCAGCGTCTCGACGGCGCGCTCGGCAGCGTCGAGGTCCAGGCGCAAGCCTCCGCCGAGTTCGCGGTCCGGGTCGAGGTGGCCGAGGACGCAGTGCGCGTCGGTCACCGTCGGCTCGGTACCCCCCAGCCCATAGCAGGCCGGACCGGGATCGGCGCCCGCCGAGCGCGGACCGACCCGCAGCGCACCGCCGGTATCGACCCAGGCGATCGATCCGCCGCCCGCGCCCACGGTGTGGATGCCGACTGCCGGGGTGCGAAACGGCAACCCGGCAATCTCGGCGGACGTCGACACCTCGGGCTGGCCGTTCCTGATCAGGCACACGTCGGTGGATGTGCCGCCCATGTCGAAGGCGATCGCGTCGCCGAAGCCGGCGCAGCGCGCTATCGCACCCGCTGCGACGACGCCCGCGGCGGGCCCGGACAGCAACGTGTGCACTGGTGCAGCTGCGGCGAAATCGAGACCGGCGGTGCCCCCGCCCGAGGTCATCACGGTGATCGTCGGGCCGGGCAGCCGGGCCGTCAGGTTGGACAGGTATCGGCGCATCACGGGCTCGACCGCGGCGTTGAGCACGCAGGTCGAGGCTCGCTCGAACTCGCGGAACTCCGGCAGCAGCGCGCTGGACCGGGTGATCGGGACGTTCAGCCAGCTCAACGCGTCGCACAGCCGCCGCTCATGCTCGTCGCAGGCGTAGGAAAAAAGCAGGCTCACCGCCACCGATTCCGGCTTCAGGCGCTGCACCGCGCGCACCACCCGGCTGATCTCCTCGTCGGTCAGCGCGATGATCGCCTCGCCATCTGGGCTGGTCCGCTCCACGACGGTCACCACCTGGTGGTGCGGCACGAGTGGCTCGGGGCGGGTGACGGACAGGTCGTAGAGCGCGGGCCGGTCCTGCCGGGCGATCTGCAGCACATCGGCGAACCCGTCGGTGGTCACCAGTACCGTCCGGGCGAGCGTGCGTTCCAACACCGCATTGGTCGCCGTCGTGGTGCCGTGCGGCAGCAGCCGCAACGCCGCGCCCGGCCACGCTTGCTCGATTCCGCGGTGCACTCCCACCGCCTGGTTGTCAGGGGTGGTCGGCACCTTCACGGCCCGGGGCCGGTGTCCGGCGGCGTGCACCACGACATCAGTGAACGTGCCGCCCACATCCGCTCCGGCGCACGCCGTCACGGGATCAGCCATAAACTCTCATCCTTCCCGTCGATTGTTGCCGCGTGTCCTTCGGCCGCATCGGGTAAACGGCGTGTACTGAGAGTTACCCTTGTCGTGATGTGTGTCTCTGCGTGGAACAAGGGGAAGTGCCGGTGACACGGGTCGCCCGCACGATGTCAGTGTGCGCTGCTGCACTGCTCGCTGGGGGATTGGTCACCGCCAGAGTTGCCTCCGCTGACGAGCCCTGCACCCACACGATCAACAACATCGATGAGGCACGGGCTGCGCTCAACACTGTGGCGCCCGGAGACATGTTGTGTTTCTTCGGTGGTGACCTCGCTAACGTGGATCTGACGCTGACCAGGTCCGGAACCGCGAAAGACCCGATCAATCTCGTCTCTGACGGGCACATCACCGTCCACCAACTCCACGTGCTCGCCGATCATGTCATCATCCAGGGCTTCACGGTCGTCGGCGGTGGCGAGTTGCTGCTCGCCGGGACGGGCATCGTCGCGCAGAAGAACACGGTTCATGACACCCAGCGAGGGGGGATCATCTGCGCTTCCTGCACCGACTCCATTATCGAATCCAACACCGTGACGCATGCCGCTACGACCGGCATCTCCATCAGCGGGCAGCGGATCACCGTGCGCGAGAATCTGGTGAGCGCAACGGTCGCAGGCGGCGACGGGGACGCTGATGGTGTGCGATTCTTCGGCAACGGCCTTCGGATCGTCAGTAATTCGATCCAGGACATCTCCGTCAAAGGCTCGCCGGCTGCTCCGCACCCCGACTGTTTCCAGACGTTCGACACCGGCCACTCGGCCACCTTCGATGTCGACATCATAGGCAACGCCTGTCAGAACGTGGCGGAGAACTGCCTGATCGCCACGGGTGACGAAAGTGGCAACAGTGAGGCTCCAGCTGGGGTCCGGTCGATCACCTTCATCGGCAATGACTGCGTGACCGACGGCGATCAGGCGGTGAACCTACGCCGCTGGCCCAATGTCGACGTGCGCAAGAACCACCTGCTTGGTCCGAACCTCAAGCGTGCGGTACTGATTACCAACGGCTCCACCCACAGCACGGTGAGAGACAACATCACGCGAAGCGACGTGGCGGTCGTGAAGATCGACGACTCTTCCCGGCCGGGTTTCAACAGTCCCTTCTGACCTACAGCTGCAGCGGTGGGCGGCGGAATCGAGGCCCGAAGAAATCGAGGCACAATGCCACCGCGAGCACGGTAGCCAGAGCAACGCAGTAGCCGGCGACAGTGTCAGTGGCGTAATGAACGCGCAGGGCGACGAGAGAGATCGCGACACCGACCGCCACCGCGACTGCGGCGAGGCCAGCGATTAGGCGCAGAATCGTGCTGCGTGGCCACCGCGCTCCGCTAATCAGGACCGCGGTCGCGAAGGCGACCGCGGCGACGACCGTGGTGTGACCGCTGGGGAAAGACGGGTGGCCGTCGTTCAGCCGCCCGATGAGCGGCTTGAGGATCAGATCGGTGATGATGATCGCGGTCACGGTGCCGACGATGGTGAGCAGCACGCCGGTCCAGCGCCGGGCGATGGCAGCAGCGCCGGCGACGGCGGCGACCAGGACGGCGGCTTGGCCGGGGTTCCCGAGGCTGACCAGGGCCTTGGTGATCGGCTGATTCCGGTGCAGAGCGTGTCTGATCAACGCATCGAGGCTGCGGTCGAGGTGCCCCGGCATGTCCTGATCGGCATAGCGCATCCCGAAAACGGCAATCACGATGATCGCCAACCCGATGACGAGCACCGCAGGACCCCGCACGCGCTCACCCAGCAGCGGTCGGTAGCTGTTCAAATCACGGCCCACCGGGCTAAGGGTAGCTGCGGGACCGACCGCCGCCGTACTCTCCGCCGAGGCGCAGGTCCTTGCCCTGCAAATCGATCGTGACGTCGTCTGGACGCACGCCGGGCAGGTCCGCCTCGACCAGGAAGTCGTCGAACCCGGGAAGTCCGGCGAGCGCATCCCACCGGCGGCCGGGGTAGCGGTTACGGCGCACTGCATCGTCATCACGGCTCTCCTTTCAGGTCGAGCACCACTGACGGTGTTCCCCGCGAACCGGCATCTAGTCGACCCCACCCCGCCGAAAGTGAGCACACTTCTTGATCGCGGGGGCGCAGTGACGCAGCTCGCGGTGTGCCGGACTTGCCGGGGTTACCGGCCAGTAATAAGCTGGGGTTACCGGTTGGTAGAGCCGGTCTACGACTGCGTCGGAGCGAAGACATGAGTCACTACAAGAGCAACCTCCGAGACCTGGAGTTCACCCTGTTCGAGGTGCTCCGGGTGCAGGAACGGATGGGCGTCGGCCCGTACGCCGAGATGGACCGCGACACTGCGCACGACATTCTCGCTGAGCTCGACCGGCTGGCCCGAGGGCCGCTGTCGGAGTCCTTCGCCGAGTCCGACCGCCAACCCCCGACTTTCGACACCGAGACGCACACCGTCGAGCTCCCGGCCGCGTTCAAGAAGTCATACCAGGCGCTCTGGGACGGTGAGTGGTACCGGCTGGATCTGCCCACCGAGCTGGGCGGCTTCGGTGCGCCGCCCACCCTGCGCTGGGCAGCGTCGGAGCTGATGCTGGGCGCCAACCCAGCAGTGTTCATCTACATGAGCGGGCCCAGCATGGCCTACGTAATACACAGCAACGGCACCGTCGAGCAGCAGCGCTGGGCCCAACTCATGATCGACAAAGGCTGGTGTTCGACCATGGTGCTCACCGAGGCTGACGCGGGCTCGGACGTGGGCGCCGGGCGGACCAAAGCGATCCAGCAGCCCGACGGCTCGTGGCACCTCGAGGGCGTCAAGCGCTTCATCACCTCGGCCGAGCACGATCTCAGTGACAACATCGTGCACATGGTGTTGGCGAGGCCGGAAGGGCCCGGCATCACCCCAGCACCGGGGACCAAGGGCCTGTCGCTGTTCCTCGTGCCGAAGTATCACTTCGACACCGATACTGGCGAGCTCGGTGCCCGTAACGGCGCGTTCGTGACCGGTGTCGAGCACAAGATGGGTCTCAAGGTCTCCACCACCTGTGAGCTCACTTTCGGCGCGCACGGAACCCCGGCGGCCGGCTGGCTGCTCGGCGATGTGCACAACGGCATCGCGCAGATGTTCCAGGTGATCGAGTACGCCCGGATGATGGTCGGCACAAAGGCGATCGCCACCCTGTCGACCGGCTACCTGAACGCGCTGGAATACGCGAAGGAGCGGGTCCAGGGCGCCGACCTGACGCAGCCGGCCAAGGACGCACCGCGCGTCACCATCACCCACCACCCCGACGTACGCCGCTCGCTGCTGACGCAGAAGTCGTACGCCGAGGCGCTGCGGGCGCTGGTGCTCTTCACCGCGACGTACCAGGACCGCGCCGAGCAGGCCCGGTACGCCGGCGGCCACGACGAGGAGGCGGAGCGGGTGAACGATCTGCTGCTGCCGTTGGTCAAGGGTTACGGCTCGGAGAAGTCGTGGACCCTACTCGGCACGGAGTCGCTGCAGACGTTCGGCGGTTCGGGCTTCCT
>DASUII010000222.1:0-22023 GCA_036279835.1 Pseudonocardiaceae bacterium | reverse complement strand
TCGTGCTGCGCTGTCGCTGCTGCGCCGCCGCTCGTCGGTGCCACCGGCGGTCGAGGAAGCGATGGACACTGTTGGCCTGACCAGCCAGCGGGACCGCCAAGCAGGTGCGCTCGCGCACGGCCAGAAGCAGTGGTTGGAGATCGGCATGCTGCTGGTGCAGAACGCGCGGGTGCTACTGCTGGACGAGCCGGTGGCAGGGATGAGCGCCGAGGAGCGGGTCCAGACTGGGGAACTGCTTCGCCGGATCGGCGCCGAGCGCACCGTCGTGGTGGTCGAGCACGATATGGACTTCATGCGGTCCTTTGCCACCTCGGTCACCGTGCTGCATGCCGGAAAGGTGCTCAGCGGCGGCACGGTCGCTCAGGTACAGGCCGACCCGAAGGTCCAAGAGGTCTACCTCGGCCGGGCGGAGGTCACAGGGTGATGCTGGAGATGACGGACATCCATGTCGGGTACGGGCGAACCACCGTGGTGCACGGCGCGACCATCAAAGTACCGCCGGGCGAGGTGACCGCCGTGATGGGGCACAACGGGGCCGGCAAGACGACCCTGCTGCGAGCCGCGGTCGGGCTGCTCCAGCCCCGTGCCGGGCGGATCGTGCTCGACGGCGAGAACATCACCCGGATGCGACCCAATGAGCGCGTCAAGCGGGGCCTCGGCTACGTCCCGCAGGGACAGCAATGCTTCCCACAACTGACCACTCAGGAGAACCTGCAACTGGTAGCGGACACCCGGCGAGGCGGCACCAAGCTGATCGCCGAGATGCTGGACCTCTTCCCGGCGCTGGGTGGGCTGTTGGCACGTCGCGCCGGACTGCTGTCCGGTGGTCAGCGACAGCAACTGGCGATCGCCCGCGCATTGATCACCCAGCCGAGGCTGCTGATCCTGGATGAACCGACTGAGGGCATCCAGCCGTCCGTGGTGGCGGAGATCGAGCAGACGATCCTGTCGTTGACCTCCCGCGGGGGTCTGTCAATCCTGCTGGTCGAACAGCACGTGGGATTCGCCCTCGCGGCGGCGAGCCGTTACTACGTCATGGAAGCCGGCCGGATCACCTCTACCGGCGCCGGCGGCGCCGACGCCCACGCCGATGTCCGCGCCGCCATGGCCATCTGAAATCCCTGAGTCGACGTCACCACGCTGCGACAGTCCTTCCCCGGCGTAGCCCCGTGGCCTGGAATGATCGGGGTTGATGGGTAGTTGTACTGGATGTCCGGGCCGGGTGGGCTGTGTCCCCCGGGTCCACTTAAAAACTGCCACCGCGGACGATCGTTCGGCTGAAGCCGCGGTGTGCCCTTCGCCGAGAGGCGACCAGCACACTCGGCCCGGACCCCGCTTCGCCCGGCAAACGATAAGGATGGCAAGCCATGAAGGGTGACCGCACCGAGATTGTCATCGACGCCGGCGGTACCACTCGCACCTACGAGATCGAAGCCACCCGCAATGGCCGGCGAGTGGAGATCACCCACGGTCGCGGCATCGTGGAGGTCACCGAGGTCACCCGTGGCGGCACGCCGGTACGCACCGCTCGGTTCATGGCCTCCCGGGTACTCGCCCTGGTCGAGCATCCCGCTGCCCGACCCGCAATGGACGAGGTCAAGGCAGTCACCCCGGTCGTTCCGCAGCCTCGGGTGGGCGGCAGCTCAGTTGTCCTACAACCCGCCGAAGCGATGTGACAGTCATACTTGATGACCCATACTCCTTGATCGCCGCAGAGTGGGTGAGGAAGGGTCGACATGCTGCTGTCCCCGCATGAGCAGGAGAAGCTTCTCGTCCACGTGGCCGGCCAACTGGCCAGAGAACGCCGGGCCAGAGGATTGCGACTCAACTACCCCGAGGCCGTCGCGTTGATCACGTCGTGGGTGTTGGAGCGAGCGCGCGACGGGCGTAGCGTCGCCGATCTGATGGCGGAAGGCCAGCGGGTGCTCAGCCGGGCCGACGTCATGGACGGCGTGCCGGAGATGATCTCTTCGGTGCAGGTCGAGGCGACCTTCCCGGACGGCACGAAGCTCGTCACCGTGCACCGGCCAATTCAGTGACCGAGCTACCCGGCGAACTGCTGCTCGCCGATGAATCGGTCGTGCTGGGGCCGCAGGCCGGCAGTGAACTGGTGGTGCTGAACACCGGCGACCGGCCCATTCAAGTCGGGTCGCACTACCACCTCGCCGCGGCGAACCCGGCGCTGGAAATGGACCGCGCAGCCGCCACCGGAATGCGGTTGGCGGTGCCGGCCGGTACATCGGTGCGCTTTGAACCCGGCCTCGAACGGGTGGTGCGGGTTGTGCCGCTGGGCGGCACCCGCACTGTGCCCGGCCTGCGCCTGGATGCGCCCGATCCCGGCGCGGCGGCTCGAGGAACCGTCAGCGGAGGCCGGTGGACGGTCGAACGCAGCCGCTACGCCGCGCTCTACGGCCCCACCGAGGGCGACCGGATACGACTAGCCGACACCAATCTGATCGTGGAGGTCACCGAGGACCGCTGCCGCGGGCCGCACGGTGGTGACGAGGCGGTCTTCGGTGGGGGCAAGGTGATCCGGGAGTCGATGGGCCAGGCCCGGGCGTCGCGAGCGGACGGTGCACCGGACCTGGTGATCACCGGCGCGGTGGTGCTGGACCACTGGGGGGTGGTCAAGGCTGACATCGGGGTGCGCGACGGCCGGATCGTCGGTCTGGGCAAGGCCGGGAACCCGGACATCATGGACGGGGTGCATTCCGCGCTGGTCATCGGCCCCGGCACCGAGGTGATCGCCGGCAACGGGATGATCCTGACCGCCGGTGCGGTGGACTGCCATGTGCATCTGATCAGCCCACAGCAGATGCCCGAGGCGCTGGGGTCGGGCGTCACCACCCTGATCGGCGGCGGCACCGGACCCGCCGAGGGCACCAAGGCGACCACCGTGACGCCTGGAGCCTGGTACCTGGCCCGGATGCTGGAGTCACTCGATGAGTTTCCCGTGAACATCGCACTGCTCGGTAAGGGCAATACAGTAGGGGAGCCGGCGCTGTACGAGCAGGTCGCGGCCGGGGTCAGCGGTTTCAAGCTGCATGAGGACTGGGGATCCACCCCCGCGGCGATCGACGCCTGTCTGCGCGTCGCCGACGACACCGGCGTCCAGGTGGCGATCCACACCGACACCCTCAACGAGGCCGGTTACGTCGCTGACACCCTGGCGGCGATCGGCGGGCGAACCATCCACGCCTACCACACCGAGGGAGCCGGCGGCGGCCACGCGCCGGACATCATCACGGTCGCGGCGCAGCCCAACGTACTGCCCAGCTCGACCAACCCGACCCGCCCGCACACCGTGAACACCCTCGATGAGCACCTCGACATGCTCATGGTCTGCCACCACCTCAACCCGGCGGTGCCGGAGGACCTCGCGTTCGCGGAGAGCCGCATCCGACCGTCCACCATCGCGGCCGAGGACCTGCTGCACGACCTCGGGGCGATCTCGATGATCGGGTCGGACTCCCAGGCCATGGGCCGGGTCGGCGAGGTGATTCTGCGGACCTGGCAGACCGCGCATGTGATGAAGCGCCGGGTTGGGGCGCTGCCCGGGGACCCGCACACCTCGGACAACCTGCGGGCGCGGCGATATGTGTCCAAGTACACGATCTGCCCTGCCGTCGCACATGGACTCGACGGTGAGGTCGGCTCGGTCGAGGTGGGCAAGCTCGCCGATCTGGTGTTGTGGCAGCCGGCGTTCTTCGGGGTGCGGCCGAGCATCGTCGTCAAGGGCGGCATGATCGCCTGGGCGGCGATGGGGGATTCCAACGCGTCCATCCCCACCCCGCAGCCGGTGTTACCGCGTCCGATGTTCGGGGCTGCCCCGGCAACTGCCGCCGCCACGTCGGTGCACTTCGTGGCCCCCGCGTCGGTGGCGGGTGGCCTCGCCGACCGGCTGGCGGTACGGCGCAGGCTGGTGGCGGTAAGCGACACGCGCGCGTTGGGCAAGGCTGATATGCCGCACAATGATTCGCTTCCGCGCATCGAGGTGGACCCGGAAACGTTCATCGTCCGGATCAACGGCGAGGTGGTCGAACCCGCGCCGGCGGAGGAACTCCCGATGGCCCAACGCTATTTCCTGTTCTGATGACGGTGCTGGCGTCGCTGTTGCTGGCCGATTCGCGGTTGCCCACCGGCGGGCACGCCCACTCCGGTGGGGTGGAGGCAGCGGTCGAGCGAGGTCTGGTGTGTGACGAGTCCGACCTCGCCCTCTACCTGGCGGGCCGGCTGCGGGGTACCGGCCCGGTGGTCGCTGCGGCCGCTGCGGCCGGCTGCGTGCTGGCTACCGACAAAGCGTCGGTGGATTGGAGCCGGTGGGATGCCGCGGTCAGCGCCCGTACCCCGTCGGCCGCCATGCGGGAGGCATCCCGGGCGCAGGGCGCTGCGCTGTTGCGCACCGCCCGCCGGGTCTGGCCGTTCGCTGCTCTGGAGGCGTTGTATCACACCGGCCGCCCGCACCACCCGCTCGTGCTCGGTGCTGCGGTAACCGCGGCAGGGGATGGGGCCGAAGCGGCCGCGCTGCTCGCGCTGCACCACCTGCTCGGCGGGGCCTGCTCGGCCGCGGTGCGGCTGCTCGGGCTGGACCCGATCGCGGTCGCCGCTGTGCAGGCGCGTGCGAGCGAGTCGGCCGAGAAGGTGGCGCTGGCGGCGACCCGAGTGGCGCGCGAAGCCGTCGCGCAGCAGGACACTCGTCTGCTGCCCAGCACCGGTACTCCGCTGCCTGAAGTGTTGGCTGAACTGCACGCTCGTACGGAGGTGACTCTCTTTGCATCGTGAGGACCGGGCGCTGCGGATCGGCATCGGCGGCCCAGTCGGCAGCGGCAAGACAGCGCTGGTCGCGGCGCTGTGCCGGACGCTGCGCGACGAGCTGTCGCTGGTAGTGGTGACCAACGACATCTACACCACCGAAGACGCCGACTTCCTGCGCACCCACGGGGTGTTGCCCGACGAGCGGATCACGGCGGTGCGCACCGGCTGTTGCCCGCATACCGCGATCCGCGACGACATCACCGCCAACCTCGACGCGGTGGAGGAACTCACCGCGCGCCATCACCCCGACCTGGTGTTGGTGGAAAGCGGGGGGGACAACCTCACCGCCACCTTCAGCTACGGCCTGATCGACGCGCAGATCTTCGTCCTTGATGTCGCCGGTGGCGACAAGGTCCCTCGCAAGGGCGGACCCGGGGTCACCCGCTCCGACCTGCTGGTGATCAATAAGGTCGATCTCGCCCCGCTGGTCGGCGCAGACTTAGCCGTGATGCGCCGGGATGCACTGGCGGTTCGTGGTGACCGGCCCACCATGCTGATATCGCTGCGGGAACAGCCGGATGCCGGACCGGTCGTGGACTGGATTCGTAGCATGCTGCGGCCGGTCGCACACCGGTGAGGGCTCGCGCGGAGCTTGCGGTCGAACCTGGCCCTGCTACAGCCTGCATGCGGTGGCGCAGCGATCCTCCGATCGTTCTGCGCCAGACCGGCCCGCGCCGGGTGCACCTGGTGCAGGCTGCAGGCGGTCCGCTGGGCGGCGACGATCTGATGCTGGACGTCCACCTCAGCGCGGGCTCATCGCTACAGCTGCGCTCGACGGCAGCCACCGTGGTCCAACCGGGCCGCTGCGCGGCTGCGCGATGGACTGTAGGTGCCGACCTCGCTGATGGCGCGGTGCTGGACTGGCGCCCGGAGCCCACCGTCATCTGTGACGGCGCCGAGCTGCGCAGCAGCATCACCATCTCAGTGCACCGCGGGGCTCGCGCCCTGCTGCGCGAGATGGTGGTGCTCGGCCGCGCCGGGCAGCGCGGCGGTTGCTTTCGCGGTGTACTCACCATCGAGTGCGACGATGCTCCGGTACTGACCCACACGTTGCTGCTGGATGGTGCCGATCCCGTGCTCACCGGTTCAGCAGGGACCGGTGGTGCACGGGTCGTGGGGATGCTTGCTGTCGTAGGTCAGGGTATCGACCGGCCAGCGCTGGGCGCCGGCGAGCAGCCGGGGCTGCGTTGGGCGTGCTCGGAACTCGACGGCCCAGGCTGCATCCTGCTCGCGGTCGGCGACCGCACCACCGACGTCGGCCGGATCCTGGACGAGGCCGCGCTGGATTGGTCGGAATTCGGGTCGCCACCGTGGCCCATGTCTTGCGTGCGACGGCGCGGGAGCGTGGGCGAGAACCCGGTCCGACCGGTTCGACGTTCGGGTCTAGCCCGCGGAGCGCCGGGCCCTGGCTGAACGGTTGTCGTCTCGATGGCGCTGAACGCTACAGCGCCACGACGGTCAGGCCCGGCACATCGGTGTAGTCGCGGTCCTGGGTGGCCAGCGGCAGTCCGTGCGCGATTGCTGTCGCCGCGATCCAGGAGTCATTGATCGCAAGGCGCCGTCCCAACTCTCGCAACCGCGCTCGCAGCTCGGCCCAGGCGATCGCTACCCCATCGTCGACTAGTAGTGGCTCCGATTCGAGCGCCTTGGAAAGGCTTCGTAGCCGGGCCGCTCGGGTGGTTGTGTCGGTGGCGCTCAGCACGCCCGACTGAAGCTCGCCGACCGTGATGATCGATACAACGAGCGATGCGGGTGGTTCGGCGCGCAGCGGTCGACCATGCTCAAGCGCAACGAACAGAGAGGTGTCGGCTAGCGCGAGTGGCTTTGCCACGGATCCTCGATGTCGTCCGTAGTCTCATCGCCCAGCATCTCACGCAGGTCGACGAGCAAACCCGTGTCAGCTTGGCTGGCACGGATTTCGTCCCAGTTCAATGACGTGCGTCGGCGAGGCAGCGGAACAAGTCGAGCGACCGGGCGGCCGTTGACGGTGACATCCAGCTCCTCGCCGTTCTCGACCCGACGCAGCACCTCGCTGGTGTTGTTGCGCAGCTCCCGCAACGCGATCTCCGTCACACCTCGAGCGTAGCCGATGAGCCACGGCAGGACCGGGGCTGTCTGTGCCCAATGGCAGACTCGTGACGTGAGCAAGACTCCGCCAACTAGCGACGCCCAGATCTGGGCCACCGGTACTCGGGTCGCCGCTCCCCTCGTCGGCCACGAGCGCGAGATCCTGACCGCCGTCCTCGATTGGCACCGCAAGGACATTCGAACTTGAGTGCTCCGGTGCGCACTGGAGCGGCTCTCCGAGAAGGGCATCCCACCCTCCAGACTGAGGCTGCGCGGCCTGCTCCGCCACCTTGCCGGGGTGGAACGGTGGTGGTTCCGCCAGCAGTTCGCCGACGAGGAGGTGCTCATTTGTACTACGCGGATAATGACCCGAAACAGGATTTCGACGTCCTGGACGGCGATGTGTCGGAAGCTTTCGTGGTGTGGCAGCCGTAGTGCGAACGCGCCCGCGAGATCGTCACCAACGCGTCCTCTTTGGACCACTGCGTCATCGGTGAAATGACAAGTGGGTCGCTGAGACCGCCGGTGCGTGTCGTCTTGGGGCGAAGGGTCTCAGCGAAGACCGTCGGGTTAAGTTACCCAGTAGGGCGTGGAAGGGAAGCTCAGCGGGCCGAGCGATGCTAGCATTGATAGCAGTGAGGAGGTGGTCCCGCTGGCCGCCATCAGTGTTCGGAACCTGGACGATCATGTGAAAGAGCGACTGCGGATCAGGGCTGCTCGCCACGGCCGGTCGATGGAGTCTGAGATCCGGGCCATTCTCATAGAAGCCGTCGGCGAGCCGAAGGACACCGACGGCCTGTTCGAGACGATGCTGGATCGCTTCGGTGAGATTGGTGGAGTCGAGCTGGAGCTACCGCCGCGAACGACTCAGGTGCGAGCAGCCGACCTCTCGTTATGATCGTCCTCGACAGCAATGTCGCATCGGAGCTCATGAAACCGTCCCCTGCTCCTGCCGTTCGGGATTGGATCCGGGCCCATCGCGGCAATGAGTTGTACACAACGTCGATCACGCTCGCTGAGATCCGTTACGGCATCGAACGGCTGCCCGCCGGTCGCCGCCGACACCTGCTGATGGCGACCGCCGATGACGTATTCGCCGCGTTCGAGGAACAGATCTTGCCCTTCGATGCGGCAGCGGCTGCGTACTACCCCTTGATCGTGACCCGTCGTGACCGTGCCGGACTACCCATCGACGGGTTCGACGCGCAGATCGCATCCATCTGCCGCACCCACGACGCGGTTCTGGCGACGCGCAATCTCAAGGACTTCCATGACACCGGGATCGACGTGATCGACCCCTGGCAGACAGCCTGATCCGCGAGCGGGAGATGTGACTGCAACTTGGTAGTTACAAGGCGGTCACAGTGGTGTCGTTTGATTGTTGTGACTCACTCTTGTGGGTGAGGCGCACCTAGGGTTCCGTCGCTGCGTGCAGTGGGTCTGGACCGAGAGGTGCAGGCGGGCAGTGCACTGCCCGCTCCACGGCGGGATAGAAGCCCGGGAGGTCAGCCACGTCCGGCTGCCTCGCGGCCGGGCGTCGTGGACGCGGAGGCCGCACCGTGGAGGAACTGCACAACAACTACGGGCCGGAGGCGCGATACGCCGTCGAGGCGGAAGCAGCGCTGCCGACGACGAAATGGGAACAGGAGATCGCCCGGGGCCTTGAACTCGGTTTGCAAGGCGCCGACTCGATCGTCGACCGAAGTATCCCCACCTTCTCCCGAGGTGAGCTTCCGCATTTCGCTGGCATCAACACCTTCCTCAAGGCACCTTACGTCGAGGACGTCCGCCGCTGCGGCGAATACGACGTGGCAGTGCTCGGCGCACCCTTCGACGGCGGCACCACGTATCGGTCCGGAACCCGCTTCGGTCCGCAGGGCATCCGCAAGATCTCTGCGCTATACGGGCCGTACAGCTTCGAGCTCGGCGTCGATCTCCGTGAGTCAATCACCATTGCCGATCTCGGCGACGTGTTCACCATTCCGGGCAACATCGAGAAGACCTTCGACCAGATCTCGAAAGCGGTCGGGCACGTCTTCTCCTCCGGTGCCTTCCCGGTGGTACTGGGTGGCGACCACTCCATCGGCTACCCAACCACCCGCGCGGTCGCGGAACACCTGGCTGGCGGAAAGCTCGGCATCATCCACTTCGACCGCCACGTCGACACCCAGGAAACCGACCTCGACGAGCGGATGCACACCACGCCGTGGTTTCACGCCACGGACATCCCCAACGTGCCGCCGCAGAACCTGGTGCAGATCGGCATCGGCGGTTGGCAGGCGCCGCGGCCTGGCGTTCAGGTCGGCCGCGAGCGCGGCACGACGATCATGACCGTCACCGACTGCGTCGAGATGGGCATCGAGGAAGCCGCGCAGCGCGCCCTGGACGTCGCGTGGGACGGCACCGCCGCCGTCTGGCTGTCCTTCGACGTCGACTGCCTCGACGCCGCATTCGTCCCAGGCACGGGATGGCCCGAGCCTGGCGGCTTCCTGCCCCGCGAGGTGCTGAAGTTCATCCAGCTCATCGCCGCGCGCCCGCTGGCAGGAATCGAAGTCGTGGAGTGCTCCCCGCCCTACGACAACGCCGAGATCACGGCGCTCATCGCGACCCGGGTCATCTGCGACACCCTCGGCTGCCTGGTGCGCGCCGGTCACCTGCCACGGAAGGCGGCTTCATGAAAATTCCAATTCACGTCACGAACTCGACCGACGGCCCGGACGCCGACGATCTGCGCAGCATCGGCTACCGGCAGGAGCTGCACCGCAGGCTCGGCGCCTTCTCCTCGTTCGCCGCGGGGTTCTCCTTCGTCTCGATCCTCACCACGGTGTTCCAGCTCTTCGCGCTGGGGTACTCCTTCGGCGGCCCGGCGTTCTTCTGGACCTGGCCGCTGGTGTTCGCCGGCCAGTTGTGCGTAGCGCTGGTCTTCGCTGAGCTGGCGGCGAGCTGGCCGCTGGCCGGATGCATCTATCAGTGGTCGCGCCGGCTGGCCGGTGAGACCGTCGGCTGGTTCGCCGGCTGGGCGATGATGATCGGGTACATCGTCAGCGTGGCCGCCATCGGCATCGCTTTGCAGGCGGTGCTGCCCGCAGTGTGGTCAGGGTTCCAGATCGTCGGCAGCGACCCGTCGATCACCTCAGCGTCCGGCGCGGCCAACGGGATCCTGCTGGGCTCGGTGCTCATCGCTCTCGCCACCGTGATCAGCGCCGTCGGGGTGCGCTTCATGGCGTTGATCAACGGGATCGGTGTGACCTGCGAGCTGGTCGGTGTGGTGCTGCTATTGGTGCTGCTGTTCGGCCATGCGCAACGGGGTCCTGGGGTGGTCACCAAGACGCTCAACGTGTCGGGCAATAGCCCTTACCTGTATGCCTTCCTCGCCTCCACGCTGATGGCGGCTTATGTGATGTACGGGTTCGACAGCGCCGCGGAGCTATCCGAGGAGACCAGCCAGCCGCGGCGGGTGGTGCCGTCGGCGATCCTGCGTGCGCTTCTGGTGTCGTTCGTCGGTGGCGGCTTCATGATCGTGGCGGCACTGATGGCAGCGCCGTCGCTGACCGACGGTCAGCTGTCCACCGGCGGCATCGCCTACGTCATCACCAGCCAGCTCGATTCCACACTCGGTCGTGCGCTGCTTGCGGTGGTCGCGATCTCGATCGTGTCCGCCTGTCTGGCGATCCAGAATTCGGCGTCGCGGGTGATGTTCAGCATGGCGCGCGACGGCCGGCTGCCCGGTGGGCGGTTGCTGGCCCGGGTCAGCCCGCAGACCGGGACGCCGATCCTCACCGGTATCGCGGTGGGGGCACTGGCGATCGGCGTGCTGCTGATCAACCTGGGTAATCCGGCGGCGTTCGCGGCGGTCACCAGCACGTCGGTGGTGATCGTGTACCTGGCGTACCTGCTGGTCACCGTGCCGGCCTTGGGTGCCCGGCTGGGCCGCCGCCTGCCGTCGAAGCAGCCGGGCGGCTTCTCGCTCGGTCGCTGGGGGCTAGCGGTGAACCTGTTCGCGGTGGCCTACGGCGTCGCGATGATGGTGAACATCGCCTGGCCACGGCAGGCGGTGTACGACCCGGCGGGAACCAGCTGGGTGCTGCAGTATCTCGCTGTGCTGTTCGTGGCCGCGTTGGTGGTGGTCGGCGCGGCGGTCCATCGGGTGCTGCGCGGTACACCCGCGCAGGCGGCCGTCACCGCAGCCACCGCCGTCGCTGAGGCCTGACACCAGCCACACGCATTGCGTGCGCGTCGTGAACTCGACAGGGCCGACGTTTTCCGCGACTGGAATGTCGGTGGCGTCGAGTTCACGACGCACCCGGCGGGCGAGGCGGCAGCGTCGGCGGCCGGGTGCGCGTGGCACGATGGCGCCATGTTGCGGTGGATCACTGCTGGGGAATCGCATGGTCCTGCTCTGATAGCTGTGCTGGAGGGCATGGTCGCCGGAGTCGAGGTCAGCTCCAAAGATATCCAGGCCGAGCTGGCCCGCCGCCGCCTCGGCTACGGGCGTGGGGCGCGGATGAAGTTCGAGGCCGACGAGGTGGACCTGCTCGGAGGTATCCGGCACGGCCGGACGTTGGGCGGTCCGGTGGCGATCCGGATCGGCAACACCGAATGGCCCAAGTGGGAGACGGTGATGGCGGCCGATCCGGTGGATCCGGACCTGCTGGCCGCGCAGTCCCGCAACGCGCCGCTGACCCGGCCCCGGCCCGGGCACGCCGACCTCGCCGGTATGACCAAGTACGGTTTCGACGACGCTCGGCCGGTGCTGGAGCGGGCCAGTGCCCGGGAGACCGCTGCGCGGGTCGCGCTGGGCACCGTGGCCAAGGCGTTCCTGCGCCAGGCGCTGGCCGTCGAGGTGTTGTCCCATGTGGTGTCGTTGGGGCAGGTGGACGCCCCCGCGGATGTGCTGCCCGGACCCAGTGACCTGGAACGGGTCGATGCCAGTCCGGTCCGCGCGTTCGCCGAGGATGCCTCCGCCGCGATGATCGCCGAGGTGGACGCGGCGAAAAAGGACGGTGACACGCTGGGCGGCGTGGTCGAAGTCGTGGCGTATGGGCTCCCCGTGGGGTTGGGCTCCTTCGTCCACGCCGACCGTCGGTTGGATGCTCGGCTGACGGGCGCGCTGATGGGCATCCAAGCGATGAAAGGTGTGGAGGTCGGCGACGGGTTCGCCACCGCGCGCCGACGGGGCAGCGCTGCTCACGACGAGATGCTGCCTGGGCCCGACGGGGTGGTGCGTCGCACAAACCGCGCCGGTGGTCTGGAAGGCGGCATGACCAATGGAGAGGTGCTGCGCGTCCGGGTGGCGATGAAGCCGATCTCCACGGTCCCTCGCGCGCTAGCTACGGTGGACCTCGCCACCGGCGAGGCGGCCGTGGCGATCAACCAGCGTTCCGACGTCTGCGCGGTGCCCGCCGCGGGTGTGGTGGCCGAGGCGATGGTCGCCCTCGTGCTTGCCGACGCCGTGCTGGAGAAATTCGGCGGCGACGCTTTGCCCGAGACAGTCCGCAATGTCCGGTCCTACCTCGTCGCCTCCCGCTTGCACTGACCCGACGCACGGTCGGGAATGTACGTAGTCGTATCCGACGACTACGTGTATTCGCAAGGGGAACCCAGCTGGGCGGTATCGGAAATATCCGACAGTCCGCCCATAAGAGCGCCTCTCAATCGCGGCCCCGCTGAGCAAAATCGGAGATTTGGGGGATTCGACGATAGAGGTCGCTAACCGCCTGTTGGACCCGCTGGGTACTCGGTCGAAACTACCTAGAAAGAAGCCTCTGACTACCTAATTTCGGTCGGAAGGTCCACGTAGCGAGGTGGTGTTGTGCCAGCCTAATCAATGCCGCCTACTGCCAACGGCACAGGGGTCCCGAAAGATCGCACCCGAACGATCGCAGCCCTTGTGTTGGGGTGGCAATCGAGTACAAGGAGACCCAGTATGAAACTAGGACAGGTAACGCGTCCGGTTGATAGGGGACTGGTGGCCTCTGCGCCCGAGCAGGCCGCCGTGGCGGAGCTGATGGCCCCGTCGGAGAGCATGGTGGGGCGGCCGCCGCTGTACGTGCCGAGAGGGGAGGCATGCCTGTTACTTCTGGGTGCGCTGCTGGCTTCGCCGAGCGAGCCGCCGGACGACGAGGACTAGCGGCATGCCAGTGATCTCTGGGCCGCCGCGGGCGGTCTACGCGACGGCGGTAGAGACGCTGGCGGGCAGCGTCGTCCGCGCCCTGACCGGCGCGGACGACGCATTCCAGCTGGCTGGCCAGCTCGTCGCCGAGGGCAGCCCCGCAGAGTGCCGGGCGAGATTGGCCGCGGTGCGGGTGCTCGGCCCAGATGCACTCGCGCCGTTCGCGCTGGCAGGTCACCAGTTCGGTCCCGAAGACGCCGAGGTGGTCGAGACCGGCAGTCAGATGTTCCCGACCTCCGAGCTGGACCCAGACGCAACGGACGACCCCGATAACACAGTGCTTGTGCGGGCACTGCGGGACTGGGCCACCGGTGAGGTGCTCACCCGTCTCGGGGTGGCCGGCTCCGCCCGCGCCTACCCGGCGCGTCCCGGCGCAAGTGTCGGCCCCGACCAGGGTTGGTTGGCGTGGGTGGGAGTGCTGGCGCAGTTGTCCCCGCTAGCGACACCCGGACTGGACGGCCCCCTCCACGCCGACGCGCGGCGATACCGGCTGGATGTGGCTCGCGGGGTAACCAGGGCCATGCTGCGCCGCGACTACCTGACCGCAGCCCGGTTGGCCCGCTGGCTTGCCTCCGGCGGTGAGGTCCCGATGGATCCGCCGTTTGCGGTCGAGCCGGTGCTGCGCCAGCTGGAGCTCGTCGCCGGAGCAGACCCCCGGCTGCAGTTGGAGATCGCGATAGCCCGATACGGATTGGGGGGCGGGGCCGGTGAGTGACGTCAGGCCCTCCTGGGTTGCCACAGCCCATCAGGTCGCGGTGCGCGCGCTGGGCTGGCTGGACGCGGCCCGGGATCACTTCGCGCTGCCGGTCGACGTAGCCTCCGACCGGCTGCGGCCCAATGAGGACATCAAACCCCTGGGCGAGCTGGCGCTCACCGTGTCCATCGCGATACGCGAGGCCGCGGCGGGCAGCCGGGAGGCGCAGCTCGCCCCCGCGCTGGCCGCCTTCGCCTGGGCGCAGTTCCGCGACGGCGACGTGCTCTATGAGCTGCAGCGCGAGCAACCGATCGAAACCTTCCCGACGGAGACATATGCCTGGTTCGCCCGGACCGGTCACCGGCATCCGCGGCTGGACGAGCTGGTAGCGCACCTGAGCGCCCTGCGCGCGGCCCGCGTGACCGAGGTGGTCCCCAACCGGGCGCTGGCGATATTCAACGCCGAGCGCCTACTCGGCCTGCCGCACCGGGGCGATCCGGCCGCGCTGACTGCCCGGACCTGGCTTGGCGGTACACCCGAACCGTGGGCGATCGACTTTTTCACCCTGTATGCGGTGACCCACGCGGTGTTCCACCTCACCGACTGGGGTGCCCGCGCGGACGATCTACCGCCTCACCTGCAGACCTATCTGCATGCCTGGCTGCCAGCCTGGCTGGAGGTCTACCTCGAAGCCGGCCAGTGGGATCTGGTCGGCGAGTTACTGATCGTCGATCTGTGCCTGACCGACCCCGACTGCCATCCCCACGCCTGGGAGGCATTGGCCCGCGCCCAGCAGCCGGACGGCCTGCTTCCCACCGGTCCCGAACGCGTGCCGACCGATGCCGCTAAGGCGTTTCGCGAGCATTACCACCCCACGATCGTCGCCACGATCGCCGGTACCCTGGCCGTGTCCCGCCGGATCGGCGCCCAGGCGACACGGTGACCACCGATCCCCCCACTGACCTGTCGGGGCGACTCGATGCGTCGCTGCGCGCGATCGCGGGGCTCACCCGCGCCCCGGCCGTGGTCCTGGCCGCTATCGTCGGCGGCGAGACGGCCGTGGCCTGCCACGGCGACCCCGAACCGGACGCCCACACCGTCTTCGAGCTCGGCTCGATCACCAAGACGTTCACCGCGCTACTGCTTGCCGAGATGGCCACCCGCGGCGAGATCAACTACGACGACCCGATCATTGCCTACCTACCACCCGAAGCCCGACCGCGCCGCACCACCGACGCGCCGATCACCCTGGTGCAGTTGGCCACCCACACCGCCGGACTTCCCCGCCTGCCAGCCAACCTCTACCTGCAGGCACTACCGGTCTGGACGACCAACCCGTACGCCCGCTACCACCTCGACGACCTCTACCGGGCCACCACCCGCATCCGGGCTCGGCGCCACCCCAGAACCCACGTGCATTATTCCAACTTCGGCGTGGGTCTCCTCGGACAACTACTCGCCAACTCCGCCGCAGCCGATTACCGGGATCTAATCCTCGACCGCGTCTGTCGCCCGCTCGGTATGGCCGGCACCCTCACCGGGCCCGGGCCATTGTGCGCCACTGGTTACCGCCGCGGCCGGCCGGTGCCGGCGTGGGAGATGAGCGCGCTTGCCCCGGCGGGCACACTACGCTCCAGCGCTGCCGACCTGCTGCGCTACCTGCAAGCCCACCTGCACCCAGAGGCCACCCCGCTGGCCGCCGCCCTACGCGCAACCCAAGTGCCGCGAGTGGCCGCCAAAGGTAAAGATCGCATCTGCCTGGTGTGGAACCACCGTAGTTCCCGCTACGGCGAGGTGCTGTTCCACAGCGGTGGAACTCGCGGTTTTACCGCCTTCGTCGGTTTCTGCCCGCAGGCAGGCACCGGCGTCGCCGCACTGGTCAATACCACGCCAACCCGTCGCCGTAACATGATTCACACTGCGTACTCTCTGTTCAAAGCCCTCGTCCGGGAGCATCAAGCTGCCGCAGCATGACAACGGGACTCGGCGTAGTTCTTATGTTGCGGGATCCCAGCGCAGTTTGCCGACTACGCTGTCACCGTGAGCGACGCGCAAGGACCCGCCGTGGTGCTGGTAGGTCCGCCCGGGGCGGGTAAGTCCACAGTAGGCCGGTTGCTGGCGGCCCGGATCGGGGTCGACTTCACCGACGTCGACGATCTCATCGTCGCCCGCGCGGGTCGCAGCATCTCCGAAATCTTCATCACCGACGGGGAACCGGTGTTCCGGCAGCTTGAAGAAGCTGAGGTGGCGGGCGCACTGGCCGGGCGCACCGGAGTGCTGGCGTTGGGCGGCGGAGCGGTGCTCTCGCAGCGATCGCGGAGCAGGATTCACGGGTACCGCGTGGTGTTCCTGTCCGTCGGGATGGCCGAGGGGGTGCGCCGCACCGGATTGTCCACCGCTCGCCCGCTGCTCGCCGGGGTGAACCCACGGGCGACGTTCGCTGCTCTGCTCAACGCCCGGTTACCGCTGTACCGGGAGGTCGCCGCCGTCGAGGTGGCCACCGACGGTCGCCGTCCAGACGAGGTGGCTGAGGATGTGTTGGACGCTATCGGCGCTGTCGGGGGTACTCGCTAGAGCATAGTTTTTCGACCACGGAGGAGCGCCGATGACAGAGACCGGCGAGCCGGACCAGGCTGGTGATACCGAGCCACGGCGGATTCGAGTGGCGACGGCGCAGCCCTACGACGTCATTGTCGGGCGGTATCTGCGGGCGGAGCTGCTCGACGCGGTGGGCAGCGGCGCCGTGGCGATCGTGCACCAGCCGACGCTGGTCGAGGGCGCCGAGGCGCTGCGCACTGTGCTGGAGCACCTCGGCTCGCAGGCTTATCGCATCGAGGTGCCCGACGCCGAGGAGGCCAAGAAGCTGGGGGTGGCGGGGTTCTGCTGGGACGTGCTCGGGCAGGTGGGATTGGACCGCACCGGCACCGTTATCGGCTTCGGCGGCGGGGCGGTCACCGATCTTGCCGGGTTCGTCGCGGCTAACTGGCTGCGCGGGGTCCGGGTAGTGCAGGTTCCCACCACGCTCCTGGCGATGGTGGATGCCGCGGTGGGTGGCAAGACCGGGATCAACACCGACGCGGGCAAGAACTTGGTCGGTGCGTTCCATGAGCCGGCTGCGGTGGTGGTGGACCTGGTAGCCCTCGCGACGTTGCCACGAGCCGAGCTGGTCGCCGGAATGGCGGAAGTGGTCAAGGCCGGGTTCATCGCCGATCCAGTGATCCTAGAGCTGATCGAGGCGGACCCCGCGGCCGCACTAGACCCGTCCGGGCCGGTGCTGGCGGAACTGGTAGGCCGCGCGATCCGGGTCAAGGCTGACGTGGTGGCAGCTGACCTGAAAGAATCTCATCTGCGCGAGGTGCTCAACTACGGGCACACACTGGGCCACGCGCTGGAGCGTCGGGAGGGCTACCGCTGGCGCCACGGCGCCGCGGTGAGCGTTGGCATGATCTTCGCGGCGGAGCTGGGCCGGCTCGCCGGACGGCTGGACGACGTCACCGCGCAGCGGCACCGCACCGTGCTCAGGTCAATCGGGCTGCCCACCGGATATGACCCCGACGCGCTACCGGAGCTGCTGGAAGGCATGCGTAACGACAAGAAGGCGCGGTCGGGGGCCCTGCGTTTTGTGGTCCTCGACGCTCTGGCTAAGCCGGGGCGGCTGGAAGACCCGACCCCTGCGCTGCTCGCCGGAGCCTACGCCGCGGTGGCCGGCGAGATGGAGAGCACGCAATGAAGGTGCTGGTGCTCAACGGGCCGAACCTGGGCCGGCTCGGCAGCCGCGAGCCCGATGTCTACGGCACGACTTGCTATGCCGACCTGGTGTCGCAGTGCCAGCGGGTCGGAGCTGAGCTGGGGCTGGAAGTGGACGTCCGGCAGACCGACCATGAGGGCGTCATGATGAGCTGGCTGCACGAGGCCGCCGACACCGCCACTCCAGTGGTGCTCAACGCCGGGGCGTGGACGCATTACTCGATCGCGGTCCGCGACGCTGCCGCCGAGCTGTCGGCGCCACTGGTGGAGGTGCACATCAGCAACGTGCACGCCCGCGAGCCGTTCCGGCACCACAGCTACCTCTCCGCCATCGCCTCCGGGGTCATCGTCGGCCTGGGCATATCGGGCTACTCGCTCGCGCTGCGCTGGATCGCCGGTCGCGCCAGCAGCTGAGACCGCGGCGCGACCCGCTAGCGTCTGTAGTCCATGTCCTACTGCCGGCGCCGGGAAGCGCTCCGCGAGCGGCTGCGTCAGTCGGAGCTCGACGCGTTGCTGGTCACCGACGCACTCAACGTCCGCTATCTCACCGGATTCACCGGATCGAACAGCGCCCTGCTGGTGCACGCCGAAGGTGACGAGGCGAGCGTGTTCTGCACCGATGGCCGCTACCGCACCCAGTCGCAGCGGCAGGTGCCCGACCTGCGGCGGCTGATTGAAAGATCGTGTCAGCTGCGGCTGGCCACGCTGGCCGCCGAGGCCGGAATCGGCAGGCTGGGTTTTGAAAGCCATGTGGTGACCGTTGATGGGCACGCCGCGCTGGCGAAGGTCACCGGAGCCGACGCGCTGGTCGCCACATCGCGGTCGGTGGAGGCACTGCGGTTGATCAAAGACGATGCTGAGGTCGCGGTGCTCCGCGAGGCCTGCGCGGCGGCCGATACCGCCCTGGCCGGGCTGCTCGGCGAGGGCGGGCTGTGCCCGGACCGTACCGAGCGCGAGGTGGCTCGTGACCTGGAGACCCGGATGGTGGCGGCGGGTGCCGCTGGTCCGTCGTTCGAGACCATCGTGGCGACCGGCGCGAACTCCGCGGTACCGCACCACCGTCCGACCGACGCCGTGCTGCGCCGTGGCGACCTGCTGAAGATGGACTTCGGTGCGCTGGTCAATGGTTACCACTCCGACATGACGCGCACTGTGGTGCTCGGTCAACCAGCGCAGTGGCAGCGGGATCTCTATGCACTGGTCGCTGCGGCGCAGGCGGCTGGTCGAGCAGCGCTGCGGGCTGGGGCACAGCTGCGTGACGTGGACGCGGCCGCCCGGGACGTCATCACGCAAGCCGGGCATGGCGAGGACTTCGTGCACGGCCTCGGCCACGGCGTCGGCTTGCAGATCCATGAGGCTCCGGCGTTGTCGCAGTTTGGGGTCGGTACACTGGCAGCAGGCATGGCGGTCACCGTCGAGCCGGGTGTTTACCTGGTCGACCGGGGCGGCGTGCGTATCGAGGACACTCTCGTCGTTTCTGGCGGCGAGCCAGAACTCCTCACCCTGACCACGAAGGATCTCGTGATCGTGCCGTGCTAAACAGTGACCTGCCGACCGCGACCTGCCGACCGTGACCGATTGAGAACGAAGGGCTGACGTGGCCAGCACCAACGAGCTGCAGAACGGGCTTGTGCTCAACCTCGACGGCCAGCTGTGGTCGGTCGTGAAATTTCAGCACGTCAAGCCAGGCAAAGGTGGCGCCTTCGTCCGGACCACCCTGAAAAACGTGCTATCGGGCAAGGTCGTCGACAAGACGTTCAATGCTGGTACCAAGGTCGAGACCGCCACCGTTGACCGACGGGATATGACCTATTTGTACGCTGATGGTGCTGACTTCGTGTTCATGGACGCCGACACGTTCGACCAAATCACGGTTCCCGGCACCGTTGTCGGAGATGCTGCGAAATATCTGCTGGACAACCAGACCGTGCTGATCGCCGTCCACGAGGGCATTCCGCTGTATATCGAGCTGCCCACCTCGGTGGAGTTGGTGATCTCGCACACCGACCCGGGCCTGCAGGGCGACCGGTCAACCGGAGGTACCAAGCCCGCCACGGTGCAGACCGGCGCCGAGATCCAGGTACCGCTGTTCGTCAGCACTGGCGACAAGGTCAAAGTCGATACCCGGGACGGCCGCTACCTCGGCCGCGTCAGTAGCTGACGTGGGCGCCCGCAGCAAAGCCCGCAAACGCGCTGTCGACATCCTCTTCGAGTCCGACCTGCGCGGGCTGGACCCGATGGAGCTGCTCGCCGAGCGGGTAGGAGCGCCGGAGCTGGCACCGGTCAACGAGTACACGATCTCGTTGGTGCACGGCGTGGTCGAGCACGCTGACGACATCGATCGATTGCTCGCCGAGCAAGCCCATGGTTGGGCCCTGGCCCGGATGCCCGCAGTCGATCGGGCCGTGCTCCGGCTGGGCGTGTTCGAATTATTATTCTCTGCTGAGGTCGACGACGCAGTTGCCATCGACGAGGCGATCGAGCTGGCCAAGCTATTGTCCACGGACGACTCGCCGCGCTTCGTCAACGGAGTGCTCGGCGCCCTGGCCGCGCTACCGCGCAACTCCTGAGCGGCGATCAGCCCTCAGTCAGGCTTCTTCCTTATCCTTCACCGGACGCGCTTCGGGAGGCAGTACCCCCCAGCCGATCAGCTGTTCGGTGAGATCGCCCGGCGACATGTCGTAAATGATCGCCAGTGAGCGCAGGTCCTCGGTACGGATGGACAGCACCTTGCCGTTGTAGTCGCCGCGCTGGCTCTGGATCGTCGCGGCGTAGCGGGCCAGCGGACCCACCTTGTCGACTGGGAGCTGCTGTAGACGCTCCAGATTAATGACGATCTTGGTGGCTGGCTCGCTACCGGAAGGTACTCGGCCCTCAGGCAGCAGCTCGGGTACCGGGACACCGTAAAAGTCCGCGAGCTCGGCGAGCTTCTGCACCGTGACCGCCCGGTCGCCGCGCTCGTAGGAGCCGACTACCACAGCTTTCCACCGGCCCGCCGACTTCTGCTCGACACCGTGCAGCGACAGACCCTGCTGCTGTCGGATGCCGCGCAGTTTAGATCCCAGCGCCTTGGCGTAGTCGCCCATCTGGCCCCTTCTCCTTCTTCAGACCCCGACCAGCCAACGCCTTGGGGTGCCACGCGAAAATCGAGATGATACGGAGAGTAATGCTGCGCTGCGTAACCCCGCAGGTCAAGCCATTGGGGGTCGAAGACCGCGCAGAGTTACGCACACCACCCGGACGGGGCAGTGGTGGAGCGGCGGCAGCTTCTGACAATGTCGGTGATAATGTCCGTCTGGGTCCGGCGCCGGTCCGGCACCTGACGTCCTTTAAGGCCCGTCCGGCGAGGCGGGGAAGGAGGTCCACCGTGTCGTCCCCGTCCGGGACGGGCGCGGTGGGCGAGGCAGGGCCACCGCGGCAGCGCGAGCTGCTGTCGGCGGCCGAGGTCACGCGCATCGTCGCCCGGATGGCTCATCAGATCATCGAACGCACCGCCCCCGAGCCGGTGGTGCTGGTCGGTATCCCTACTCGCGGCGTCCCGCTGGCGCACCGATTGGCGGACCGGATCCGGGAGTTCGGCGGTTCCTCGCCACGCCTGGGAACCCTGGACATCACCCTTTACCGGGACGACCTTCGGCGGCGCCCGACCCGGGCGCTGCAGACTACTGAGCTGCCCGCTGGTGGGCTCGACGATGTGCTCGTCGTTCTTGTCGACGACGTGCTCTTCTCCGGTCGGACCGTTGCTGCCGCGTTGGACGCGCTGCGTGAGTATGGGCGACCTCGGGCAGTGCAACTCGCTGTGTTGGTCGACCGCGGACATCGTGAACTGCCGCTACGTGCTGATTATGTAGGCAAGAACCTGCCGACTTCTCGGGACGAGGAGGTCGGTGTGCTCCTCGTCGAGACCGACGGCACCGATGCCGTTGTGATCCGCCGGAGTCAGCGGTGAGGCATCTGTTGAGCACCGCTGATCTACCGCGAGAGGTCGCCACCGCGCTACTCGACACCGCCGAGGCGCTCAAACAGTCGTTGCTGGGTCGGGAGGTGCGCAAGTTACCGACGTTGCGGGGGCGCACCGTGGTTACGTTGTTCTACGAGCAGTCGACCCGTACCCGAGCGTCCTTCGAAATCGCCGGCAAGTGGATGAGCGCCGACGTGGTCAACATCTCTGCCGGTGACTCGTCGGTGACCAAAGGTGAGTCGCTGCGCGACACCGCGTTCACGCTCGCGGCGATGGGCGCGGACTGCGTGGTGATCCGGCATCCGGCCTCGGGTGCGGCTCATCGCCTCGCCGACTGGGTGTCCACGCATGTGGTCAACGCTGGGGATGGTAGTCATCAACATCCTACCCAAGCACTGCTGGATGCGGCTACTCTGCGTGATCGACTGGGCACCCTGAATGGGCGGACCGTCACCATCGTAGGCGACGTGCTGCATAGCAGGGTCGCCCGCTCGAACATTGACCTTTTGATCACGCTGGGTGCGCATGTCCATCTCGTCGCTCCGCCCACTCTGCTGCCCTGGGGGG
>DASUII010000221.1:0-3912 GCA_036279835.1 Pseudonocardiaceae bacterium | reverse complement strand
GACACGCCTCGTCCGTCAGACGTCCCACGACATCGCGGTGCGGCGCGTCGCACCAGCGCGGCCGAAGAACCCCATGATCGCCGTTTCGGAAGAATCAACCGCGCCCAGCGCGGCTCTCGCTTCCCGAATCGCGATCATGCGACGGTGGCGTCGCATAGTGCCACTGCGCCGCTGGCCGCTCGGTCCAGTGTCGCGCCGGCGCCGGGCCCGTCCAGACCGTCCCGAACTTGGCTGGTCTGGCTGGCTGCCGGGATGGTGGTGCTGGCCTTGGTCGGTGGCGGGACATGGGTGCTGCTGATCAGTTCGTTGTTCGACGCCCGTTCCGTGGCGGTGGCGGGCACCAAAGAGCTTCCCGCCGACGTCGTGAAGGCGGTCGCGGCGGTGCCGTTGGGCACGCCGATGTTGCGGCTGGACACCACGGCGATCGAGCGCCGGGTTGCCGCGGTGCCTCGGGTGGCCAACGTGCGGGTGCGGTGCAGCCTGGACGGCACGGTGCGAATCGAACTCACTGAACGCATCCCGGTCGCGGTCGTGCGTCGCGGCGACGGCGTGCACCTGGTCGACGCCACCGGAACCGACTATGCGACGGTGCCGGTCGAGCCGCCCGGCCTGCCCGAGCTGCGGTCGGACCGGGTCGGGCCCCGCGACGCCGCCACGGTGGCCGCGCTGACGGTACTGACCGGGCTGCCCGACTGGCTACGGGCCCAGGTGCGCTCGATAGCCGCGAACTCTCCCGCTGATGTCGTGCTGCGTTTGGGCAACCCGCCCGAAGGCACTGGGCGCGGCGGTTACGGCCGGGAAGTGCGCTGGGGCGGCGTTGAGGACAGCGCCCGCAAGGCGGCCGTACTGGGCCCGCTCCTGACCCAACCCGGCAAGATCTACGACATCTCCAGCCCCGCCTTACCCACCGTCGCCTGAGAACTCCAGGCTGGGTGCTCGGATCCTCCCGAACGGGAGGGTTGCGGCCCGGTCACGCGACGGTGGTACTGCACGGGTCGATGGCGCTGCTGTGGCGCAAACGCGTCGCCGCATAGACTCGCGTCGCCGGATCGCCGACCCTCTCGGCGTGCCTGCTGGACCCTGCCGGTGCGGGTGCCTACCGTCGCTCAGAGATAAAGCTGACATAACTCTAATCCTTTAGCTGAGGTTGAGGGTTCTGCCACGCCGAGGGGAGCAGGAATGTCCGGACGTCGGCAGGGTGCTGGCAGCGACGAGGAAGGTCGCACTGTGTGCGACATCGAAGGCGTGTGCGACATCGAAGGCGCAAGCGAATGAACCCCCCGCACAACTACCTCGCCGTGATCAAGGTCGCCGGAATCGGCGGTGGCGGCGTCAACGCGGTCAACCGCATGATCGAGGTCGGGCTCAGCGGCGTCGAGTTCATCGCGGTCAACACCGACGCCCAGGCGTTGCTGATGTCCGACGCCGACGTCAAGCTCGATATCGGACGCGAGCTCACCCGCGGGCTCGGCGCGGGGGCGAACCCCGAGGTCGGCCGCAAGGCTGCTGAGGACCATCGCGAGGAGATAGAGGACGTCCTCAAAGGCGCGGACATGGTGTTCGTCACCGCGGGTGAGGGCGGTGGCACCGGCACTGGAGGGGCTCCTGTGGTGGCGAGCATCGCTCGCAAGCTGGGCGCGCTGACCATCGGCGTGGTGACCAGGCCATTCACCTTCGAGGGCAAGCGGCGAGGCGGTCAGGCCGAGGACGGCATCGCCGAGCTGCGAAACGAGTGCGACACCCTGATCGTGATCCCCAATGACCGGCTGTTGCAGCTTGGTGACGTCAACGTCAGCCTGATGGATGCTTTCCGGTCCGCCGACGAGGTACTGCTGTCCGGTGTTCAGGGCATCACCGACCTCATCACCACACCCGGTCTGATCAACTTGGACTTCGCCGACGTGAAAAGCGTCATGTCCGGCGCGGGCAGTGCACTGATGGGTATCGGATCCGCCCGTGGGGAGGGCAGGTCGGTGCAGGCCGCCGCAAAGGCCATCAACTCGCCGTTGCTGGAAGCGTCGATGGAAGGCGCGCACGGCGTCCTGCTGTCCATTGCCGGCGGCTCCGACTTGGGTCTCTTCGAGATCAACGAGGCTGCGTCGCTGGTACAGGAGTCCGCGCATCCCGAAGCCAACATCATCTTCGGCACGGTGATCGATGACTCGCTGGGCGACGAGGTACGAGTCACGGTGATCGCCGCTGGTTTCGACTCCGGGGTGCCGTCACACAAAAGGCTGGATCCGACGCCGGTGGCAGCGCGGACAGTCGCTCGGGCGCAGGCCGGGCAGGTTGGGCAGGCCGCCGGGTCCACCGCAGCGGGGTCAGCGTCGGCTCGGTCCTATCCGGGGGTCGCGCCGGCCCGCCAGACACCACCCAGTCCAGCTACCTGGCAGCCCGCCACCGGACCCCGTAAGCCGAGCCGGGCGGTGCCGGTAACCGACGACTTCGACGACGATGACGAGGTGGACGTCCCACCATTTATGAAGCGGTGAGCACCGTCCGGATCCGGCGGGTGGTCACCACTCGCCACGGCGGGGCATCAGCTCCGCCGTATGACTCGTTCAACTTGGGCGAGCACGTGGGTGACTGTGCTGAGGCGGTAGCCGCCAACCGCGAACGGCTTGCTAGCGGCGTTGGCCTGCCCCGCCAGCGCGTGATCTGGATGGAGCAGGTGCACGGCCGTACCGTCACCGTGGTCGACGGTCCGCAGCCGCAGCCGGTCCCGGCCTGCGATGCGCTGGTCACCACGCAGTCCCAGCTCGCGGTGGCGGCGCTGGTCGCCGACTGTGTTCCAGTGTTGCTTGCTGATCCGGTCGGACACGTTGTTGCCGCGGTGCACGCCGGGCGGGTGGGCGCGCGGGCCGGGGTGCTGCCCGCCGCGCTGGAGATGATGCGGCGGCTCGGCGCGCGAATCGAGCGGGTCGAGGCGTTACTCGGACCGTCGGCGTGTGGGCCGTGTTACGAGGTACCCGAGCAGATGCAGGCCGACGTGGAAGCCCGATTACCTGGCAGTGCATGCCGGACCCGTCAGGGCACTGCGGGCCTGGACTTGCGGGCCGGGCTGTGGCACCAGCTGGCGGCGGCAGGCGTGGCCAAGGTCGGTGTCGACCCACGGTGCACGATCGAGGACGCCGCGCTGTACAGCTACCGGCGCGATGGCGTCACCGGCCGGCTTGCCGCAGTGACCTGGTTGGAGCAATGACGGATCTGGACCAGCGACGTCGCGAGGAGCTGGCTGCGGCGCTGGCGCGGGTCTGCGGGCGCATCACCACCGCGTGCGCCGCGGCGGGACGCGATCCTGCTGAGGTCCGTCTGCTCCCGGTCACCAAGACCTTCCCGGCGCGAGACGTTGCCCTGCTCGTCGACCTCGGTCTGGTCGATACCGCTGAGGACCGCGATGCCGAGGCCGCCGCGAAGGTAGCGGAGGTCAACGAGTTACGCCCGGAGGCGGTAGTGCGCTGGCACATGGTCGGTCGTGTGCAGCGAAACAAGTGCCCGTCAGTGGCTCGATGGGCGGCGCAGGTGCAGTCGGTGGATTCGCCGCGACTGGTCGAGGCGCTGCAGCGAGCTGTCGGCTCAGCGAGGGCGGCCGGGCGACGCCAGGGCACTCTCGGCGTATTGGTTCAGGCCAGCCTGGATGGCGACCCCGCGCGTGGCGGCTGCCCGCTGACAGAACTCGAGACGCTGGCTGATCGGGTGGCAGCCGCGTCACAGCTCCGGCTGGAAGGAGTGATGGGAGTCGCCCCGCTCGGGATCGATCCCGGGGATGCCTTCGCCCAGCTCGCGGTGGCTGCCCAGCGGTTGCGCCGTTCGCATCCCGGCGCGGTCGAGATGTCCGCCGGGATGAGCGGCGACCTCGAGCAGGCCATCACGCACGGCTCGACGTGCGTGCGTGTCGGAACCGCGCTATTG
>DASUII010000220.1:0-6425 GCA_036279835.1 Pseudonocardiaceae bacterium | reverse complement strand
AGTGGAGGGGTCATCCGAACCACCGCCAAGGAGGTGCGCAAGGCTGGCCGGCAGACCAAAGGGGTGCGGTTGATGAACCTCGGTGAGGGGGCGAGTCTGGTGGCTGTCGCACGAAACACCGAAGCGGCCGTCGACCCTGATGTGGGCGAAACGGGCACCACAGCTACCGGCACAGCAGACGCCGGCGGTGCACCGACGAAGGGTGAGTTGTGACGAGCCCCGAGAATGCCAGCGAGACGGAGTCACCCCCGTCGCAGCGCCAGCGCAGCACCACCGGCGATGGCGATCCGACGACTGTAGCGCTACAGGTGGGTGCGCCGGAACACGCCCGTGGTGCCGTCCGAGAGCAGGCCGGTCGCCAGCCAGTGGGCGGCCCGGCTTACGGCTTCTCGACGGGCGTGGGGCCGCCGGCCGCGGCCAGCGGGCCAGCGGGCCGATCGGATTTCGCACCGTCCACGGTGCGCGTCGGCGGTTATACACCGCCGGAGCGGCTGGGGCCCGCCTCGCAGTCGGGCAACCAGTCACGTTCGGTCCGGGTTCCCCGACGGACGAGTTTGCAGCTGCAGCGGCTCGATCCGTGGTCGGTACTGAAAATCTCACTGGTGCTGTCTGTCTGTGGGTTCCTGGTCTGGATGGTGGCCGTCGGGACGCTCTACGGAGTGCTCGCGGGGATGGGTGTCTGGGACCAGCTCAACGGGACCTACTCGGACCTCACCTCGGCCAACAACGCCCAGGCCGCCGGGTCTGAGCTGATCAGCGGCGGCCGGGTCTTCGGGGTGTCCATGGTGATCGGGTTGGTGAACATCGTGCTGATGACCGCACTGGCCACCGTCGGATCCCTGGTCTACAACATCGCCGCAGACTTAGTCGGCGGCATCGAGGTCACCTTGTCCGAACCGGACTGACTGCGGTCAGGCGGGTGTGGACCCGGTAGGGCTGTGCGGTAACCTTCGCCGGGTCGCCGGGGGCCTATAGCTCAGTCGGTTAGAGCGCATCCCTGATAAGGATGAGGTCGCTGGTTCAAGTCCAGCTAGGCCCACTGAAGAAGTACCATCGTGGCAGAAGGAGATACATCGTGAAGAAGATTTTGGCACTGTTGCTCGTCGGTCTGGTTGCTTTGATCGTCGTCCAGCGTCAGCGTTCCGCCAAGGCTGAGGCCGACCTCTGGCGTGAGGCCACCTCACCGAACTCCTGAGCCACCGCTGGGTACGCAGATCGCGCCCGGAGCCTGGGGACGTAGCTCAACTGGCAGAGCACCGCCTTTGCAAGGCGGGGGTTGAGGGTTCAAGTCCCTTCGTCTCCACGACGGTTACCCCAGGTCAGATGGTGTCCTGGGGTGCGGCGATGGTTCGTCCGCGCCCGGCGAGTCAGCGGGAGTCGGCGAAACGTCGGCGGAAGCTGCGAAAACAGCCAAGACCCTCTGGTCGTAGCCGTCAGGAATGTGGGTGTATCGCGCAGGGTCACCTCAGCGGCCGTCTCGACGGCCACCTGGCCGACTGTGAGGTGCCCCCGTGACAAGTCGAGCGCGCCCCAGGGGAGTCCAGCAGCCTCACCCCAGCGCAGTCCGGCACCACCGCCCACCCTTACCAGCGCCCGGTGATCCAGCGGTACCGCCGGTAGCAGCGCCGCGACAAAGATCTGACGGCTGATTGTTGAAGTGAGCGGACGGGCAGTCCTGCCGGAGGTCCGGACCAGCGCGAAGGCCTGCGGACCGTCACCGGCATGACAGACTAGCAAGTTAGAGCGCTCAAGACCCTCAGCCAACCGCGGCATCCCAGCCCCCACAGCCTCGGCAATACTCCCGACTCCGCCACCACACGCTCAGTATCGATGCCGCACTACCCGGCTCGAACGATCACCCGATATCCGGGAGCTGACCGCATAACGTTGCTAGAGGGGTGACCGGTATGGTCACCCCTCTAGCCAACGGCACGGCACGTGATCGCCTGAACAGCGCCTGATCACTCAGCGGACCCACTCGACTCAGAAGTGGCGGGGGCAGTGCCCTTACCCGGGGGCGCCGCCATGCCCAAAACCGGCGCTTTGGATCGAGGTGCTGGTGCTGGTGCCGGTGCCGGTCACGTGGTGGATGTAGATGCAGGGCCAGCCGCAGGTGCTGCTGCCGGCCTGGGGGCCAGGCGGGGGGACGCTGAACAGCGACAGGACGGTACGAGCTGGGAGTAGTTCCACGTGCTGTGCCTCAAGTTCGGCAAAGGTCAAGTTGTTAGACATTGATACCTCCTAGAAAACGTCTACCGCTAGGGGCAGGATCTCCATCGAGCCGCAGACCCCGGTTCCACACCTATCACACACTGCTCCGCAAGGCTCAATCCCATCAAGCGGTTGAGATTCACATGAGCAATTATGACGGACCGTCAAGGACGAACAGCTCAATGCTACCTCGATGCAGTGTGTGTCTGATTGGGTGACGGTCTGTGTACTTTCCGTTCGATAGAACCCTCACCTATGGGTACTGTACCCCTTAAACGAAATCGCCACCGAGAATGCGACCTCCACATTTTGGGGCCAACGCGTCAACTGGAATGAAGATGTCATTTCGATGCCAATCCGTCCGGAATGGGTGAGTTCCAGCGCTTGCGTCGCTGACGTGTGTTCGACTGCCGATGGGGGCTCGTTCTCCTTGATTTCCTCGACCAGCTAGCCAATCAGAGCGAAATGCCGTTCCCTGGATCAGGCTAGCGAAACCTGGCGGGGGTCAGGCCAGGGCTGGCGTTTACGCCGAGATGGCGGGCACCAGCCCGCTCTTGTGACGGCGTCGCCGACATCGGGGGTGAGCACGCCCGGGCAGGTGATGCCGAGCTGGTGGGCCAGCTCGAGGCCGTAGAGGTCGACGGTGGTTTCCACCAAGTCGGCTAACACGGAGGTGGCGGCCCGGGCGCGGATCCAGGCAGTGATGCCGGTGACGGCGGCGATGACTAGGGCGGGCCATCACCAGGCCCCACGGCCAGATAACGAAAGCCCACCCGGCCAGCCGGGCCGCGGCGGTGTATGCGTCGTGGGCGGTCGCCAACTCAGTACGGGCCGTGTCGGGGATGAGCATCTACAGCCGCGGCCGGGCCAGTTTGCTGCGCCTGAGTCTGGGGGACGTAGAGGGGTCCGAGCGGGTCGAGTACACAGGGCCGACCCACCGCTACCGCGCAGTCCACGGCCCGCTACCCGAGGGTCTACCCAGCAGGAAACGCGCGATCCTCGCCAAGCTCAATAGGCGAGTGCGGCACCGTCCTCCCGACGTCGGCGAAAAGTCGGCGAAACCGTCGACACTCGTTAGAGGGCTCAGTCGGCACGACCGTCAATCTCGAGTCAACTGTGAGGGTTGGGTCGACTTCAGAGCGATAGTTCGCGTGTGTGCCGGTGCCGCTGTCCGTGAACTGGACAAGACCGACCTGTGGAGGGGGGCAGAAACGTCGGCCGCGTCGAGTTCACGGACAGCGCCTACCGGCAAGCCAGCCAGGGAGCACGCGTTGGTGCAGTTGTTTGGGCCTGTTTCGTCAGCCCGTCATTTTCTTCGGCGTGCCTCTCCCGTGCCCGATGCGTCGGGCCTCCTGGACGTTCTGACTGATCGCATCGGCGATCTGCTTGTCACGACTTCGGGTTGCGTGCTGGTAGATCAGCGCGGCTCGCACGGACGAGTGGCTCATTCGTGCCATCCATTCCCGGGGCGGGCACCCTTGGCCGCCGCGAGGGCGTTACCGGTGTCGCGCAGGTCATCGAAGTGCACGTCTTTTCGTTCACCTTGGCGTCCGGGTATAGCCCTGGAGAGGACAAGCTCAAGCACGTCGCTGTAGGTGACGCTGCTCCCGACCAACTCGTACAGCGCGTCGGGTGCTCCAACTGGACCCCTGCCCCCCGGCCCGCTCCGAGACAAGCCGCCGACGCGACAGGTTATCGCCGACGACATCCTCGACCACTGCAAACCAGATCAAAGGGCATCATTTACGCGACACTAGCAACGCACTTCCTAATTTCCACTGCCTGTTTGCAATGGTTCCCACCTTAGCTGTTTTCGTGTCACCCTTCGGAGTCGTTCCGGAGATACAAACATCGAGCTTGTCAAACTGATGCGTGCCCTTCAGCTCCAGCTCGAAGGTTGCCAGCGGCTTGAAGGCTGCCATCCAGCTGTCGCTGGGCGGTTTGAAGGCGAACTCTTCGATCTCCCAACCGCGGCGCATGTCACCGGCCCGTGGGTAGTTGCGTGTGATCTCGGCAAAGATTTCGGCCTTGCTCCGAAGCTGAGCGAATTTCAGCATGCGCTTTCCTCTCTTGTGAGTGGGCAGCGGTGCCGGCTACGTGCCACATCTGTGCCCGCGGCGCTGATCGGGCCTGGCCTTGCTCACGCCAACTCGGCTCGCAGACCCTGGTGCCGCGGCTGACCCCGGCCCCTGATCTCCCGCGAAGCTGGGTCCTGTGTGTACTTGCAGATGTACTTGCACGTGCAGCAATAAGGTAACCCTTGGCAGCAAAAGACGCATCCCTAACACCTAAATGGAGCAGTATCAATCTCTACCGCGCCGAACTCGCCCACAGTCGCCCACAGTCGCCCACAGTCGGTGCGGAGCGCGCCTGGCCGTCGACGCGGCGGGTGCCGCAGCGGTGTTCGCCCCGCCAACCGGGGGGCTGCCAACCACGGCGCCAGGCCAGCCTTGCTCCCGTCACCATGACTAGCACCGCGAGGCAGAGGCCCTCACGACAGGACAGACATCCCAGTGCTGATGATCGTTGTATTGAACGAACCGAGTACAGCCCCATGACCGCGGGTCTACCGTGAGCACTGACGAACGGCACCTCGCGCTCATAGGAGCTTCCCATGGCAGACAGTGCGTCCACCACCCCTGGGTCGCAACCCGAGATCGACACCACCAGGGCGCACACGGCGCGGATCTGGAATTACTGGCTGGGAGGCAGAGACAACTACCCCATAGATTGTGAGGTCGGTGATCAGATCCGGCAATTCCACCCCGATATTGGCAACTACGCCCGCGCTGACCGGCTCTTCTTGGGGCGTGCCGTGCGGTACCTGGCCGGTGAAGCCGGGATCCGTCAGTTCCTGGACATCGGTACCGGTCTGCCCACCGTCGACAACACCCACGAGGTCGCCCAGCGAGTCGCGCCGGAGTCTCGGATCGTCTATGTCGACAACGATCCTTTGGTGCTAGTGCACGCTCGTGCTCTGCTGACCAGCACGCCCGAGGGTGCCACCGACTACATCGACGCCGATATGCACGACCCTGACAAGATCCTGGCAGAAGCGGCGCGGACGTTGGACTTCACCCAGCCGGTCGCCGTCACCATGCTCGGAGTAGTGATCTTCATCAGCGATGACGGGGAAGCTTATGGCATCGTGCGCCGCTTCCTGGACGCGCTCCCCTCCGGCAGCTATCTGGTGCTGTCGCACACCATCACCAGCCCGACGATGCCCGACGTCGACGCCGCCGTCGCGTTCTGGAACGAGCACGGCACGCCGAGGCTGACCCAGCGCACCCCCGAACAGGTCCTCCGGTTTTTTGACGGGCTAGAACTGCTGGAGCCCGGCGTAGTGTCGTGCTCGCGATGGCGGCAGGAGGCGACACCCTGGGGCGAGCCCGACGAGGTAGCGATGTTCGGTGGAATCGGGCGAAAGCCGTAATGCCTCCTCGGCGTCATCACCTGTCAGCGGCCGTCATGGAAGCGGCGGTAGCTGTAGACGAGCAGCGCCAGCACCACGATGCCGGAGACGATCAGGCTGGATCCGGTTGCCATCCCGCCGAGGGGCAGCGCTGGTACCAGGATCCAGGCGAGGCCGGCCCCGATGAGCGCGAGTCCGCACAAGGCCGTCGCGCTGGTTCGTGCCGACGAGGCGACGCTCTGGGCGGCGGCTTGCGTTGCTCGTTTTCGCACCGGTCCCGTCATTCGGTGTGCCCACGGGTACTCGCTGGCGAGCACCACCAGACCAGCCAGCACCAACAGCAGACCCGGACCGGGCAACACGAGCAACGCGATCCCTACCACGCACAGCGCCACCCCGGCGACCGTCACGAGCACTCGGCGAGCCACCCCGGTCTTCTTCTCGCTCTGCTGGTTCAACTGCTGCATCGGCCGTCCTCATGCGTGTGACGAATAACTCACGTCGCAACACTAAGCTGGTTCGGTGGCTACCGGGGAGGTGCTCGGCGATCCGGCGCGGCTAGCGGCGGTGGCCAGACTGCTGCCGGTGGCACAGGCCAGCCGGCAGGCGCTGGACCGGCTGGCGGAGCTGGCCGCGATCGTGATGGACGCCCCGGTCGGAATCGTGAACCTGATCGACGATCAGCAGAACTTCGTGGGCATGGTCGGGCTCGGCGAGCCGTTCGCGACATCCCGGGTGGCCTCGATAGACACCGGTTTCTGCCCGTCCACATTCTTCGCGGGTAGCCCGTTGTACATCGAGG
>DASUII010000219.1:0-3886 GCA_036279835.1 Pseudonocardiaceae bacterium | reverse complement strand
CGTGCCAACGGTGCCCGCCCCGCCGATCCCCCCGGGAGCCGATTTCGCCGCCGACGGTTCCCCGACCTTCATCACGCGCAACCCCGATTTCTACCGGGTAGACGTCAACCTCACGCTGCCGCAACTGCGCACTGCGGACTGGCGGCTGCGCATTCATGGGATGGTCGCCCGGGAAATCACCGTCAACTGGTCTGATTTGATCTCGCGCCCGTTGATCGAGCGTCCGGTGACGATGACCTGTGTGTCCAACGAGGTCGGCGGACCCTACCTGTCCACCGCCAACTTCACCGGCGTGCTGCTAGCCGATCTCCTCAAAGAGGCCGGCGTGGCGCGCGATGCCGATCAGGCGTACACCACCAGCGTCGATGGATGGACCTGTGGCACCCCCACCGCAACACTGCTCGACCCAGCCAGGCAGGCCATGCTGGTGATCGGGATGAACGGCGAGCCGTTGCCGATCGAGCACGGTTTCCCGGTCCGCCTGCTCGTCCCTGGGCTGTACGGGTTCGTCTCCGGCACCAAGTGGATCACCGATATGGAACTCACTACCTTCGACGCGAAGCGGGCCTACTGGCTCGAGCGCGGCTGGGGGCAGCGGGCACCGATCAAGACGATGTCCCGGATCGACAGCCCTGGGCCGTTCGAACGCGTGAGCCCCACCACACCGATCACCGGGGTGGCCTGGGCGCAGACCAGAGGCATCGAGAAGGTGGAGGTACGCCTCGACCACGGGCAGTGGCTCCCCGCTGAGCTGTCCACCGAGGTCAACTCCGACACGTGGCGGATGTTCCGGCTGCGAGGCCGGTGGCAACCCGGTGCCCACGTCGCCGAGGTGCGCGCGACGGACAAGACCGGATACACCCAGACCGCAGACCGAGCCGCACCCATCCCCGACGGTGCGACCGGATGGCATTCGGTACAGTTCACGGTCCAATGAGCACCGTCCAATAAGGACGGCCTGCTTACAGCAGCAATGTGTCCTATTCGTAATCTGTGAGCCGTGAACCAACCGCTCCGGGTTACCGAAGTAATACCTGACAGGCCCGGATCGGCCGGGCAGCCCGATGAGGAGTTGAAAACGAGTGAGGAAGATTCAGCGACTGGCCGCGGTCGGTGCTTTGGCGGTTCTGACTGCCGTGGTCGGCGCATGTAGCAGTTCGCAGCAGCCGGCCACCGGGAGTCAAGCTTCCGCACCAGCCACCAGCGAGTCGGCCGCGCCCGGCGAGGCAACTGCGCCCACTGGTAGTGGCGTCACGAAGATCAGTGACATCTTCGGTCCGGCCTGCAGCCAGGTGCCCACCGAGGGACCCGGTTCGGCCCAAGGCATGGTCAACGACCCGGTGGCCACCGCGGCCAGCCACAACCCGCTGCTGACCACCCTGACCAAGGCGGTGACCGCGGCCAACCTGGTCGACACGCTCAACAGCGCCCCGGCGATCACGGTGTTCGCCCCGGCCGACCCGGCATTCGCGGCGTTGGAGGCCCAGCACCCGGGCATTCTCAAGCAGCTGACCACCGCTCCGGACGTGGCGTCGCCGAACAGCCAGCTGGCCAAGATCCTGACCTACCACGTGGTCGGCACCCGCTACGACGCCGCTGGCCTCGTCAAGGCGGGCACGCTGGACAGCCTGGAAGGTGCCAAGCTCACGATCGGTGGCACCGCGGCGGCACCGACCGTCAACGGCGCACCGGTGCTGTGCGGCAACATTCCCACCAAGAACGCCACCGTGTTCGTCATCGGGCAGGTGCTGTCCCTGCCGGCTTCCTAGACAAACCGCACAGCTACTCACGTCAGGGGCGACTCCACCATCCGGAGCCGCCCCTGACGTATGTCGCACGTGCATTGTCGTGGGGCTCTTCAGTTCGTAACGATTTCGTATACATCGACCGGTAATTGTTTTGGCTTTTCGGGCGCAGGGAACACCCATTTCGTCATCCGTCTGGCGCGATCCGGCCTGGCGGGATCACTGAAAGTAATGTGGGCGGGGCGCAAGGCTAGCCCGCCAGCAGACGAGGAGTTGAGGTTTAGTGAGGAAGATCCAGCGAGTGGCCGCGGTCGGTGCTATGGCGGCACTGACCGCCGTGGTCGGCGCATGCAGCAATTCGCAGGGGCCGGCGACCGGCGGCCAAGCTTCCAGCGAGACACAGCAGTCGAGCGCGCAGGCTGCGCCCAACCCGGGGGTCACGGCACCCACCGGCAATGGCGTCACCCAGATCAGTGACATCTTCGGACCGGCCTGCAGCCAGGTGCCCACCGAGGGCCCGGGCTCGGCGCAGGGCATGGTCAATGATCCGGTGGCCACCGCGGCCAGCCACAACCCGCTGCTGACCACCCTGACCAAGGCCGTGACCGCGGCCAACCTGGGCGATACTCTCAACAGCGCGCCCGCGCTGACCGTGTTCGCCCCGTCCGACTCGGCGTTCCAGGCTCTGGAGGCCAAGAACCCGGGTATCCTCAACCAGCTGACCACCGCCCCGGATGTGGCGACGCCCAACAGCAAACTGGCCAAGATCCTGACCTACCACGTGGTCGGCACCCGCTACGACGCGGCCGGCCTGGTCCGAGCTGGCACGGTGGACAGTCTGGAAGGCGCCAAGCTCACGATCGGCGGCACCGCGGCAGCACCGACGGTCAACGGTGCGCCGGTGCTGTGCGGCAACATTCCCACCAAGAACGCCACAGTGTTCGTCATCGGACAGGTGCTCTCACTGCCGGCTTCCTAACCCGCACGACAGCAGCTTTTACCTGCTGCTGACACTGTCAGGGGCGGCTTCCCGACCGAGCCGCCCCTGACCCGTGTCCTGGGCAAGCAAGATCGCGACTTTGTTCCTGCGTTCACAAGCGGCTACCGTGGACGCCTGGCAGGACAGCGCCACCAGCCCCGGAACGGTTTGCCGGTGGGTCGAGAGGAAGGCACTCGTGACGGTGCACGAGCACAGCAGGTACAGCACTGGCGTCGAAGACCTGCCGTACCGCTCCGTACCCGAGGCTGCGGTCGGCCGCCTCGCCGTCTACCTTCGGGTGCTTACCTCGATGATTGAGCAGGGCGTGACCACGATGTCGAGCGAGGTACTCGCCGGCGCTGCTGGGGTGAACTCCGCGACTCTGCGCAAGGACTTGTCGTATGTGGGTTCCTACGGCACCCGCGGGGTGGGTTACGACACCGCGCGGCTGGTCGAGCACATCGAGCGGCTGCTCGGGCTTACCCGGCACCACAGTATCGCCGTGGTCGGCATCGGCAACCTTGGTCATGCACTTGCCAACTACCCGGGCTTCCCTGACCGTGGCTTCCCGGTTACGGCCTTGTTCGACCTCGACGAGGACCTGATCGGGGTCCCCGTCGGTGGGTTGCCGGTGGACCACGTCGACAGCATCCCGGCGATATGCGCCGAGCGAGAGGTAACCATCGGCGTGATCTGCACCCCGGTCCCCGCCGCGCAAGGGGTGTGTGACCTGCTTGTGGCTGGTGGGGTCCGGTGCATCCTGAACTTCGCCCCGATCGTGCTGCAGGTCCCCGACGATGCCGAGGTTCGCCGGGTCGACCTCGCAGTGGAGCTGCAAATCCTGTCGTTTCACCAGGTCCGTCGGTGCAATGGCACCGGGGTCGGACCGGTGGTCGAGCCGATCGATCCGATCGCGGTGAGCCGATGAGTCTTCTGGTTGTCGGTCTGTCTCATCGCAGTGCGCCGGTTGAAGTGCTGGAACGAGTCGCGGTGTCGGCCACGGACGCCGGTAAGGTGCTGGGTCAGTTGCTTGCGCGCGAGAACGTCGCGGAGGCGCTGCTGCTGTCGACCTGTAACCGGGTCGAAATCTATGCGGTGGTCGCGACCTTCCACGGTGGCCTCGCCGATATCACCGATGTGCTGGCGGGCCAGTCCGCGATAG
>DASUII010000218.1:0-10420 GCA_036279835.1 Pseudonocardiaceae bacterium | reverse complement strand
GGTAGCCGCGCAGCGCCTGGTAGGCCCGTAGGAAGGCCTCCGCGGCGAGATCTTCGGCGTCCGCCGGGCGGCTGCTCAACCGCAGCGCGACTGAGTAGACCACGCGTTCGTGGGTGCGGACCACGTCGGCGAAACCGGAGTCCAGATCGGCGACCAAGGCCAGGCACAACTCGTCAGCGGGCATTGTGGAAGATGATGCCCAGCACGTGGCGGTCACCGGTGTGCACCGCGCTGACGCCGTGGCGCATCTGCACCCGGTGGTATCCGCGGGTGCCCTGTTTGGGTCGGTGCCGGACCGGAAAGATCACAGCCTGGCCCTGGCCGGGGCGGGCCACCATCGGCCGGGACTGCTGGCGCGGCCGCTGCTCGACGAACACGCTCTCGCCACCGGTGAAGTCCTCATCGGGCTTGCTAAGCATGACGAGGAACTGCAGCGGGAACGTCAGATCGCCGTAAATGTCCTGATGCAGGCAGTTGTAACCACCCGGGCCGTAGCGCAGCACCAGCGGCGTGGGTTTGTGCTGGCCCAGCGTGGCGCACTCGTCGAGCAGACCGTCGAGGGTCTCGGGGAACCGGTGCTCACCCAGGCGCTGCGCCCACCGGTTCGCGATTGCCGCCAACGGCGGGTAGAGGTTTTCGCGCAGGGTCTGCACCAGCGGCGGCAGCGGATCAGCGAAGTACCGGTAGCTGCCCTCGCCGAAGGCATGCCGCGCCATCACGACGGTGGCGCGAAACCGGGCGTCGTCATCGACCATGCCGACTAGCTCGGCACACCGCTCGGGTGACAGCAGCGCGGGTGTCATGGCGAAGCCCGAGCCGTCGAGCTGGCTTTCCAACGCCGTCCAGTCGAGATCAGCCAGCGCGGGCAGTTCGGAATCAGCAGGTCGGATGCCCATCACGATCTCCTCGTCGGGGCGCCGGGTGTCCGTGCCTGTCTAACCACAACCCCACGCCGAGCCGTCCGGTTGCACTGCATGCCCACCATGCCTGAGAACCTGGGCCTCGTGAGCGACTACGAACTCGTCAACGAGTTGTCCGAGAGCGCACACGCGTGGGTCGACCCCTCGAACGTCGAACAGCTCGCGGCCTGGGACGGCGACGCGGGCGCGGGCCATGCGCCCTGGTGGGCGCCTCGTCCTGCTGACCTGGCAACCGTTCGCGCGCAACGAATGGCAGATCGCCTTCTTCACGGCTCTTGCTGCCGGTCGTGACCTGCCCACGCCGACGCCGGGCCCGTTCCCCCTGAACGACCCCGACCGGGTGCGGCCACTGCTGAGGTCGGCGGGGTTCGGAGACGTCGCGGTACGGGCCCTGAGCGAGCCCATGTACTTCGGCCCCGACCCCGATGACGCCGACAACCTGCGAGCCAGCATGAGCGATCACCAGACCGAAGGAGGCGTGTACTACGACTCGGCAGCCTGGCTCATCGAGGCGCAACGTAGCTGACACGTTTCGCTACGCCGATCAGGCTCCATTGGCGGCATCCTGGCCCGGTGCTCGATCATCTGCCTCCCCCAAGGAACGGCTACCGGAAACGGTACCCGCCTGGCGTATCCGATTATGCCCCTGGATACCGAACGAGAGCCCCGTACCCGACGCGCGGTGAATCATTGAAGCCGAACACTGGGGGCACTAGCGAGACCCGACTTGGGTGTGCCGGTGGTAACCGACTCGGTTCTCGACGTCATCGAGCAGCAGGCGCAGCAGCTCGGTCAGCGCGGCGCGCTGGTGCGGCGCCAAGCAGGAGATCAGCTCGCCTTCCCGATGCAGGACCTGGTCGACGAGACTTTCGACCAGTGCGTGCCCAGCCGGGGTAAGGGTGACGATGACGGCTCGTGAACCGTCCCGGGTGGAAGTTCGTTTGACCAGTCCGGATTTCTCCGCGCGGGCAACCCGCTGCGAGATGGCACCAGCGGTCACCGTGGTGCGCGCGGTCAACTCGCGAGTAGTCAGCTCGTAGGGAGCCCCGGCCCGGCGCAACACGCTGAGCAGATCAAGGATGGCCGGATCCGCCCCGGCGGACGCGAGGACCCGGCGACGGTCCTCGCCGAACAGTTTGGCCAGCCGCCACACCCGGGTGACGATGCCGATGGCCGCTACCGGCGTTCCCGGACGCTCGCGCAGCCACGCCAGAGCGGTGGCGTCAACAGGGTCGTCCTCGTCCCACCGGTCACCCATCGCCGCTCCTCGTTTAGACCTAAACAATAAGGGTACTGTATAGGTCTAAACGTAGTTGATAGGAGCTACCTGATGGCACGCAATGTGATCGTGACCGGCGGCGGTACCGGCATCGGAAGGGCGGTGGCGGCGAGCTTCGCCGCCACCGGTGACACCGTGGTGATCCTGGGCCGGCGACCGGAACCGCTGCATCGGGCCGCAGCTCAGCTTGGGCCTGCGGTGCGAGCCGTGGTCTGTGATGCGACCGATCCCGCCCAGGTTGAGACGCTGCGCACGCAGCTGCCGACCACGGTCGACGTGCTGGTCAACAGCGCCGGGGGCAACACCGACCTCGACCGTCCCAGCTCGGACGATCTGGCTTCGCTGGCCGCCAGCTGGCGGGCCAACCTCGAGGCCAATCTGCTTTCTGCGGTGCTGATCACCGCCGTAGTCGCCGACCGGCTGACCGAGGGTGGCGCGGTGATCAGCATCAGCTCGATCGCGGCAGACAAGGGCGCCGGTGCCTACGGCGCGGCCAAGGCGGCCCTCGCCTCTGCCTTCACGTCATCAGCGCTGGTCAGATCAGAGATCTTCATGTCTCGTCCTCCTCGATCAGGTCGAGTCGAGCTTGCGCTGCAGCAACCGCCCGCTCGAAACCGCGCTTGTCAGCTTGTGTCTCCGGTCCGATCGCCGCGATGACGAAGACGTCCTCCACCCGCCGATAGAGCGCTCGCCAGGCGCTCCGTCCCGCACGAAGGCGCAGTTCGCATAGTCGATCGACACCCTGCACCGCGCTGGAGTGCGGATATGGGACGGCTGGTCCCTCGGCTGCGAGCTTGTCGACTGCGTGGATCATGGCTGACTGCTCCCATGCGGGAAGCTGGCGGCATTACCGCGACCGCGCTGTGGCATGTCAGGGTCTGGCTCAACAGCGTCGACATCCCATCCCGCCGCAGCGAGAGCACCGCGGTGAGTTTGCCGGTGCCGACGCCCACGTCAGCTACCCGATAACCGGCCAGATCAGCAAACAGCAGGGGCAGCACCGGCGGCGGGTAGCTCGGGCGCACCCGATCGTAGAGCTCGGCTCGCGCGCCGAACGACAACGGCCGCCGCGGGTCGAGCGGCGGCGGGTCGGTCGCGTCGCCGCTCATCGGCTGCGCAGGAACTCGGTGAGTAGCGCCGTGGTGCACTCCGGTGCTTCTTGCGCCACGAAGTGCCCGACGCCAGGCAGCACCTCGTAGCGGTAGCCGTTGCCGGCCCAGCGAGCCGAGCGGCGTGCGGTGCGCTCCAGCACGTATGGATCATCGGCACCGTGCAGCTGGAGCACCGGCACCCGTGCCACCCGGTCGACCGCGCGGGAAAACCGGCGCCCGTCGAAGCGGAACTGCGAGCGCCCGACCCACCGGTAGTACTCCAGCGCGCAGTGCGCCGCCGCGGGGATCAGCATGGCCTCACGGTAGCGCCGGGCCGCTGCGGTGAACTCGCTCGACGCGCGCCATCGCGGGCCTGCCCCGCTACGCAGGATGTCTTCCACCAGCACCGCACCATCGCGGGCGAGATCGCGCTCGGGCAGCCACGGGACCTGGAAGGTGGCTAGGTAACGGGCCGCCGAACGCTGCGCCTGGTCGCGCAGCAGCGCCTGACCCATCGCCCGGGGATGGGCGGCGGCCAGCACCGTCACCGAGCGCACCACCCGGGGGTGCAGCGCGGCCGTGGTCCAACCGAGGACCCCGCCCCAGTCCTGCCCGACCAGGTCAGCTTGTCGCTCGCCGAGCGCCCGGACCAGACCCGCCACATCGCCGGACAGCGTCCACAGGTCATACCCTCGCGGGGGTTTGTCCGAGTCGCCGTAACCCCGCAGGTCCACCGCCACGGCCCGCATCCCCGCAGCGGCCAGAGCCGGGAGTTGGTGACGCCAAGACCACCAGAACTCCGGGAAGCCGTGCAGCAGGATCACCAGCGGGCCCGTTCCGGCCTCCGCGAGGTGCAACCTGATCCCGTTGGCGGATATCTCGCGATGCGTCCACGGTCCCGGAATCCGAACCGAACTGGGATCCGGCGGACGGCTCACTCCGTGAGCGGGTCAGCGCTGGGTTCCTCAGCGCTACGCCGGCGAGTCAGCGCCGCCCCGGTGTCGCGGACGGTGCTGATCGTGCGTTCAGGCTTGCGAATGCTGCGCATCCTGCGCCAGCCCAGCAGCGCAAACCCCGCCGCAGCGGCCAACATCAGTCCGAAGACGATGCCGAACCCGAGCCACTGCGGTAGCCAGATGGCCAGCACCTCAGCCACCGTGATGAACAGGAAAAACAGGCTGAAGAGCAGGATCGTCAACGCGATGACGAAAAAGACGCTGCCCTTGACGCCCTTGCGGACCTCGCGGGTCACCTCCGCCTTGGCAAGCTCCACCTCCGAGCGAAACAAGGTGGAGAAGTGCGTCGCGGCCTCACGGACCAGTTCGCCCAGCGACGCATCGGCAAGTTGCGGGAGTTCTACCGGTGACAGCGGGACGGCGGGCACCGCAGGCGGTGGTTCCGGTTTGGCGTGCCGGCCGGTCCGGGGCTGCGTGCCTGTCACGGGCGACATGGTGCCACGAGGCGCCTCGATCGCTCACTGTGGCCGTCAGACTTACGCTGCGTGATAGCCGTCCCTCTGCTTCACTCACCCTTCTGTCTAGCTCCGGTAGTCCGCCAGCACAGACCGGCGTCGTACACAGACGCTAGGTGTTGATCGTGGGGGCGTACCGCGCCTACTCTTGATCTGATCACGAAAGGACTCTTGCGATGACGCGAGTCTTGCGCGCGGCCGGATATGGCGTGGTCGCCTTGCTTACCGCCGCCGCGTGCAACAGCGCCCCGACGGGCACCCAACCCACCGCCGGAGCCCCGCTGCCGGCAACCAGCGTCGACAGCGCGCACAACGCCGCCGACATCGCCTTCGCCCAGCAGATGATCCCGCACCACCGCCAGGCCATCACCATGGCGGGGCTGGTCCCGGCCAGGACGGCCAACGCCAAGGTGCGCGATCTCGCTTCCCAGATTACGACCGACCAAGATCGGGAGATCTCGACGCTGAACAGCTGGCTGCAAGCGTGGCACGCCCCCCCGGCTAAGAACGATCCCGGCGGGGGCTCTGCCATGGGTGGGATGGACCGCGCGGCAACCGTCGGCATGATGAGCAACCAGCAGATGAGCCAACTGGTCAAGAGCAACGGACCGACCTTCGACCGACTGTTTCTCCAGCTGATGATCGCCCATCACCAGGGCGCCGTGCAGATGGCCACCACCGAGCTGTCCGCTGGCCGCAACCCCGACGCCACGCAGTTGGCCACCTCGATCCAACGCAATCAAACCGCGCAGATTGCCAACATGCGCAAGCTGCTCGCCGCCAGCTGAGCCGGTTGGCTGGCGACAAAACGCGCCTTGCCGACCCAGCCTGACCGTCACCCAAGAATTCCACTCCCGATATGGAGACATATCGGGGCAACGAGACCGCCCATCCGCAGAGAGGCTGATCCGAAGCCGGGCCGCTGTCATGTCCAGCGCCGCGGCGCTGACCTCGTTAAACGGTGTATACGAGCCGGTCACAGTAGCAACGAGCGCCGACTGTATGACCTGACCGAACCATATCGTTCGAATGTCCTTGTTGCCGAATAGATTCTTGAAATTGGTGTCCAACGCGACATATCCAGGAAGGTCTCGTTTACGTCGAACACACACTCTCGGCACTTTCTCTCCTCTAGCCGACTCGCCTGCCGGCGCGTTATTCGAAGGGCCTGACGACTCCTCCAAGCGGCCGGGCAGGTCGCGGTCCAGCGCTGACTCGGCAGCCTCGGGTACCCAGAACCGTGCCGGTCAATCGAGGAGTTCGGTAGGGTCGAGGTTCGTGGCGCCGGCCGTCGAACGGCGGAGACGGCCGCAGATGGACTGTTGCTGGCAGCCATATCTTGTCTACTGGCTGTGATGGTGGATTGGATCGTCGAAGAGCTCTGACCGCAGCACGAACGGAGCAGGGAGCGGCCGTATCCGTGCGGCCGCTCCCTGACGTACTGTGCTCTTGAATCCAGAAAAGTGATCCGAATCACGGCGTGTCGGATGTTTGACATTCTGCTGGATAGCCGACTCCAAGGTGCTGGTCACGAACGGCTGCTGCCGGACGAGGCGCATCGATTCTGCCCCCACTCAGCGGAAGGATCGAGAACCATGAGCTGGACTGAGGGGCGGCTGTCCGCGACGGTCGGGCGCAGGCCAGACGGGCTGCCGATGCTGGATCGGGGCGGTCACCGCAGCCCGGAGCAGGGTGCATGCCTGATGGAGTACGTCTCCGTACTCGCCGGAACCCGGTTCAGCGACCATCCCAAATGCACCCATCCGGCCCTGGCCCAGCTGGCCCGCGTGGTCAACGACGAGGTCGTCGATCCCGCCGCCCGGTCCCGGCTGGCGGTGCTGGCTCCCGACCTGATCGGCACCCGGTGCCGGGATCCACGCATCACGCTGACGGTGATGGCGTGCTGCCTGCGCGCCGCTGTAGCGGCCCGCCCGCAGGGCCGTGACCTGCCGCTCGCCTTAGAGCGCATCGATGCCCAACTCGACCGGCTGGCGGCTCAGCGAGGCCGCCGGTGGGCGCGCTTGCACACCGTCGGATCCGAACCCGGGGTGCTTGCGGTCATCTCCACGCTGCGCGTGGTGTTGCGGCACACCCACCGGTTCCGCGGACCGCGCCACGATGACCAGCTCTGCGAGCTGCTCGAACGCGCGGTCGCGGATTGCCGCGAGCTGCTCGTCCAGCGTCCAGCCCGGCCCATCCGCCAGCAGTCTCAGCCCGCAGTACGTTGAGGTCGGGCGTTGCGCTCGTAGGGGGATCAACGGCTGGGGGGCGGCTTGCGCGCCGCTGACCAGTCTGGGCATGCTGCGGTGTGGATCTCGAGTCGGTAGCTGATGAGCTGTATTCGCTACCGCGGGAGGAGTTCACCGCGGCCCGTAACACCGCCGCGAAGCGCGCCGGTGAACAGGGCGACCGCGAGCTGGCCAAGCAGATCGCCGCGCTGCGGCGTCCCTCCACAGCGGCGTGGTTGGCTAACCTGCTCGCCCGGGAACAGCCCGACGAACTCCGTGCTCTGGTACAGCTAGGCGACGGGTTGCGCGAAGCGCAGCGCCAGCTTCAGGGTGCCGAGCTGCGGCGGCTGTCCCAGCAGCGCCACGAGCTGGTGCACGCTCTCGTGCAGCAGGCGCAGGCACTGGCACGGACCGCCGGACACCCGGCGAGCGAAGCCGTCACTCGTGAACTGGTGAACACCTTCACCGCCGCGGTGAACAGTGCTAACGCAGCGCAGGCTGTGGCCGGCGGGCGCCTCACCGCGGCGCTGGATCCCGCCGACGCCGCCACTGAACTGTTCGCCACCGCCGGTGCGGTCAGCATAAGTCGACCCGACGAAGTGGGCCAGCATGACGAGCAGCCACGCCGGGACCTCGAGCGCCTGCGCGGCGGTGCCGCCGATGCCGGTGCCACCCGCGACGATGCACAGCGCGCGCTGACCGACGCCGAGCAAGCGGTGGAGGCTGCGGATACGGAACTGCGGGAGCTTCGGGCCCGGCTGGAGGCCGCTGACCAGGCCGAGCACGAGGCGCGCCGCCGCGCCCAGTCAGCGCAGCGGGAGTTCGACGCCGCGGACCGGGCGGCCCGGGAGGCGCAGCAGCGGGTGCGCGACCTGGAACACCGGCTCGCCACGCCATCACCGACATCGGCCGGCGAAGATCGCCAAAAGTGAGGCCGCACGGTGGAGAATCGCACTCCCACGGCTCACTTTCGGCGATCAAGCTCAACCGGGAAGGCTGGTGCGGAAAGCTGCTCAATCGGGTACCCCGTAGACGGCGAGCACCTGCCGACATCCCGGAAGGTGCGCTAAGAGGAGGTCACCGGCGATGGCACGGGCTATCTGGACGGGTTCGATCAACTTCGGGCTGGTGTCCATCCCGGTCGGGCTCTACAGCGCGACCGAGGACCACACCGTTCACTTCCATCAGTTCCAGCGCGGCACCGCCGATCGCATCCGCTACCAGCGGGTCAACGAGCGGACCGGCAAGGAGGTCGCCTACGCCGACATCGTCAAGGGCCGAGACGTCGGCGGCGGCGACTACGTGATCGTCGAACCGGAGGAGCTCGACGACATCGCTCCCGGCCGGTCGCGGAGCATCGACATCACCACTTTCATCGACTCCGACGAGATCGACCCGGTGTACTTCCAGAAGACTTACTGGCTCGCCCCCGACGGCGAGCAGTACGCCCGCCCCTACGCGCTACTGCTCGAGGCCATGGCGCGGACCAACCGCGCCGGTATCGCCACCTTCGTCATGCGCGGCAAGGAGTATCTGACCGCGATCCGTGCTGACGACGGCGTGCTGGCGCTACAGACGCTGTTCTTCGCCGACGAGATCCGCGACCCGCCCGAGCAGCTGGACACCCTCCCGCAACACACCCCGGCCCGGGGTAAGGAACTGGAGATGGCGACCACCTTGATCGAATCGATGAGCGGGCCCTGGAACCCACAGGATTACCGCGACACCTACACCGAACGGGTAGAGCGGCTCATCGATGACAAGCGTCGTGGCCACGAGGTCGTCGCCGAGGCGCAGCCGCCAGCGCCTACCGAGATGTCGGACGTGCTGGCAGCGTTGCAGCGCAGCGTGTCCGCCGCACGGGAGGTGCGCGACGCCGTCGCCGAAGCGTCCGGCACCGCTCCCGGCGGAGGACGCTACGCGTCCTAAGCTGCGGCTGTCATGGAATTTCAGCAGATCAGCATGAGTCACCCGGCAGTCAAAGATGTTCTGGCGATCCAGAACAACACGGCACCCAACCGGTTCGGATTGTTCGTCGCCGAGGGGCTGTGGGCGGCCAAGGTCGCACTCGACACCGGTCTGCGGATTGACACGTTCTACTGGTGTCTTGAACTTGCGCACTCCGACGAAGCCGGCAAGCGCGCTGATGAATTGGCCGGCCGGGCGCGCAGAACGTTTCAGATCTCGGAGAAAACCATGGCTCGTATGGCCGAGCGTGGTAACCCGGACGGCATCGTTGCCACTGTCGAGATGCCGCACTGGCATCCGGACGCGATCGAGTTCGGGGACTCCGCGCTGGTGCTCGTCACCGACGGCATCGAGATCCCCGGCAACCTGGGCACGCTGATCCGGACGTTGGACGCCTGCAAGGCAGACCTGTTGATTTTGACGAACCGGCGTACCCGGATGTCGCATCCCAAGGTCCTGCGGGCCAGCCAAGGCATGTCCGTACGGGTGCCACACATCGAGTTCGAGGACACCGGCGAGGCGATCTCGTGGCTGCAAAAGCGCCACTTCACGGTGTATCTGGCCGACACCGACGAAAGCGTGAACTACCGCCGTCTCGACTACGCGGGGCGAACGGCCCTGGTCGTGGGCAGCGAACGGTATGGCATCACGAAACCGTGGTATCAGCACAGCTTCAGGCGGGTGGGCGTTCCCATGTTGGGCTATGCGGACAGCCTCAACGTGTCGGTCTCAGCATCACTTCTTCTCTACGAAGCCCGAGCCCACCAAGACGGCTGGTCGGCGTCGTGAACTCGACGCTACCGACGTTCCGCTCGAACGGAACGTCGGTCGCGTCGAGTTCACGACCTCACGGGCAGTGCAGCTATTTGCCGAAGATGTCCTTCACCGCATCCTTGACCTTCTCGCCAGCCTGCTTGACGTGACCCTGGGCCTGGTCGCCCTGGCCCTCTACCTCAAGCCCCGGGTCATCAGTGACCCGGCCGGCGGCTTCCTTCGCCTTGCCCTTGAGCACCTCAGCCTGGTTCTCAATCTTGTCGCCGGTTCCCATACGAGCCTCCCTGTAGTCGGACGCGTAGAGACGAAATACCCCAAAGTGATCCTCTTCAACCCTAAGCCGACGTTCATCGTGAGGTAGCCGGCCGAGTCAGTTCGGCGGCGCTGATGCCACCGGTGAGCACGCCGACGCAGGCCACCCCCGCCTTCCCGCAGGCCTGAACGTCCCAGACCGTTGTCACCGACGAGCCTGCAGCGCCCGCAACCAAGCGTTGACGTGCAGGTACTTGGAGTCGACCAGGGTGCCGTCGATGTCGAACAGGATCGCACCTGACGGCCGCGCGGAACCGGTCACGGTTTTCCACCCGTCATTGATCTGGGCCGCTGGTCTGCGGTGGCTCTAATCTTCGCTGATGACGCAGCGCGCGCCCGCCGAGCCTGATGTCCCCCAGCAGGACAGCGAGGAGACG
>DASUII010000217.1:0-6606 GCA_036279835.1 Pseudonocardiaceae bacterium | reverse complement strand
TTGGGGGTGACGTAGCAGAGCATCGCGGTGCCGGCTTGGGCGATCATCGCCGCGCCGATCGCCGAGGTGATGTGGTCATAAGCCGGCGCGATGTCCGTCGCCAATGGACCGAGAGTGTAGAACGGCGCCTCGTCGCACCATTCCTCTTCCAGGCGCACGTTCTCGACGATCTTGTGCATCGGAACGTGCCCCGGACCTTCGATCATCACCTGCACGTCGAGGCGCCGGGCGATGTGGGTCAGCTCTCCGAGCGTCTTGAGCTCGGCGAGCTGCGCGGCGTCATTGGCGTCGGCGATGGACCCGGGGCGTAGGCCGTCGCCGAGGGAGAACGTCACGTCGTAACGGCGCAGGATCTCGCACAGTTCCTCGAAGTTCTCGTACAGGAACGACTCGCGGTGATGCGCCAGGCACCAGGCCGCCATGATCGAACCGCCGCGGGAGACGATGCCGGTCACCCGGCGGGCGGTCAACGGCACGTAGCGCAGCAGCACCCCGGCGTGCACGGTCATGTAGTCCACACCCTGCTCGCACTGCTCGATCACGGTGTCCCGGTAGATCTCCCAGGTCAGCGACGCCGGGTCACCGTTGCACTTCTCCATCGCCTGGTAGATCGGCACCGTGCCGACCGGGACGGGGCAGTTGCGCAGCAGCCACTCCCGGGTCTCGTGGATCCGCTTGCCGGTGGACAGGTCCATGATCGTGTCAGCGCCCCACCGGGTGGCCCACACCATCTTGTCCACCTCCTCCTCGATCGAGGAGGACACCGCGGAGTTGCCGATATTGGCATTGACCTTCACCAGGAACTTCTTCCCGATGATCATCGGTTCGGATTCGGGGTGCCGGTGGTTGGCCGGGATCACCGCGCGGCCGCGGGCCACCTCGGCGCGCACCAGCTCGACGTCGAGGGTCTCGCGGGCCGCGATGAACTCCATCTCGGGAGTGACGATGCCGGCCCGAGCCCAGGCGAGCTGGGTGGCCGCGCCGCCCACCGGCTCGCGGGCTGCGATCCACGGCGCGCGTAACGGGAGGAGCCCGTTGTGGACGTCGATGCAGGCTTGCGGATCGGTGTAGGGACCCGAGGTGTCGTAGAGGTCGAAGTGTTCGCCGTTGGTCAGGTCCACCCGACGGGCGGGCACTCTCAGGTCGGCACCCACCTCGCGGTAGATCTTTCGCGACCCGGTGATCGGGCCAGTGGTCACCGGTGGCTCGACGGTGCGGTCTCGCAGGCGGTTGTGCAACACGGTCATGGGTCGCCCTTCCTACGCCGGCATTACCCGGACAGGTTCTGCGGTCGACAGCCCCGGACGTTGCCCTGCTGCCCTCTCAGCCCGCTTCGGTACGAGCTCCCGCGTGTTCAATTGACCTGGCCGACCGTAGCGCTATCGCGCGCGAGCCCGCAAAAGGTGATAGATGACCGCGATACCAGTAGTATTCGGGTAGTCGCTTACGGTGACTGCTGACGTCGGGGGCATCAATGTACGACATTTCTGGCATTCCGGCATGTCGCGTCGCCGTGCTCGGTCAAGGTTATGTGGGCCTACCGGTGACTATCCGCGCTGTTGAGGTCGGTTTCGAGGTTGTCGGTTTTGACATCGACAAGACCCGCATTGATTGCTTGCGCAAAGCTGAAACGCATATCGATGATATTACCGACGGTGATCTCGCGATCGCGATGAGCACTGGGCGTTACCTGCCTAGCGACGATCCGTCGGCGCTGGCGGGCTTCGATGTCGCGGTCGTGTGCGTACCGACGCCCTTGCGTGACGGCGTACCCGATCTGAGCTATGTCGAGGATGCTGCAGCCTTGATCGCTTCGCGCATCACACCTGGATGCTGCGTCATCCTTGAGTCCACGAGCTACCCCGGAACCACCGAGGAGATCTTCATTCCGATCCTCGAAGCCGGTTCCGGGCTGCGCGCGGGGGTTGAGTTCTTCGCCGGCTACAGCCCCGAGCGCATCGACCCGGGAAACGAGATCTGGCGGTTCCACAACACCCCGAAGATCATCGCGGGGTTGAACCAAGCCTCGCTAAACGCGCTGCAGGACTTCTATGGTCGGCTCGTCGAACACACGGTGCCGGTGCCGGGGCTTCGGGAAGCTGAGCTGGCCAAGCTGCTGGAGAACACGTTCCGCCACGTCAATATCGCCCTGGTCAACGAGCTCGCGGTGTACTGCCACGACCTCGGGCTCGACGTCTGGTCGGTGGTCGAAGCGGCCGCAACGAAGCCGTTCGGGTTCATGAAGTTCACCCCCGGGCCCGGAGTCGGTGGGCACTGCCTGCCGATCGATCCCTCCTACCTGTCCTGGCAGGCGCGGAGGTCCCTGGGCCGAGGCTTCCGCTTCGTCGATATCGCCAACGACATCAATGACGGCATGCCCGACCATGTGGTCTCCCGTGTGGTCACCCACCTCAACCAGCAGCGCAAGTCCGTCAACGGCGCCACGATCCTGCTGGTGGGGCTGGCGTACAAGCGAAACTCGCGGGACACCAGGCGATCACCGGCCGTCGCAGTCGCCAAGAAACTCGCCGATCTGGGAGCTGATCTCCGCGGAATCGATCCACTCGTCAACGCTGATGGGCTCCCCAGCTACATCCGGATGGTGCCGTGCGAGCCCGGCCAGATCGTCGACGCCGATCTGGCCATCGTGCTCGCGGACCACGACGCGATCGACTGGGAACTCTTCGAACCGCACGCCGATCGGATCCTGGACACTCGCAACCGGCTGCGCTCCCGATCGGTGGTGCGGCTGTAGGTCATTGCCCGCACCTCAGCCGCCCCACACCTGGGGGTTGAGCAACTGGTCTGGCTGCTCACCGCGCATGGTCTGCACTACGATCTCCGCCGCGAGCGCCGCACTCGCGGCCCAGACGCCGTCGGTGTTCGCTGCGCTGTGCGGGGTGAGCACGACGTTGTCGAGCTCGGCCCAGCGCGGATCGGTCATCGGCTCGGTGGTCCAGGCGTCGATGCCGGCACCGGCGATCTCACCGGATTTCACCGCTGCGTAGACGGCGTCCTCATCGGCCAGATTGCCGCGGCCGGTGTTAATCAGAAAGGCGCTGGGTTTCATCAATGCGAGGTTCGCTGCGTTGATGATGCGCTCGGTCTCGGGCATCGCCGGCAGATGCAGCGTCACGAAGTCGCTCTGCCGCAATACATCGTCCAGCGGCATCAGCTCGACCTGATGTTCCGCCACGAATTCCATGACTGGATACGGTTCATGGGCGATCAGTCGCATATCGAAGCCTATCGCCCGCCGGGCGACGGCCCGACCGATGCGCCCGAGCCCGACGATACCCAGCGTCGCTTGCTACATGTCGACGCCGCGGTGCGGTTGCCACTCGCCGCGCCGCATGGCTCGGTCATGCCGCGAGATCCCGTGCGCCAGGTCGACCATCAGCCCGATGGCGTGGTCAGCGACACCCCCGTCGCTGGTGCCCGGAATGGTCGCGACGAGCACCCCGCGCTCGGTTGCTGCATCGACGTCGACGGTGTCGAAACCGACTCCGAAGCGCACCACGATCCGCAGCTCGGGGCAAGCGTCGAACACCTCGGCGGTGTAGAGCTCCTGGCCGGCGATGGACGCCGCGCAGCCACGCAGGCTCTCGATCACGTCCGCCGTCGGCGTGGATCGGCGTCCCGATCCGCAGCGCATCTCCATCCCCGCCGCGCGGAGTGTCGCGGGAATCTCGCCCAGCTCCTCTTCCGGCCGAGTCAAATTCACCGCAACCGTCACCATGCTCGACGCACCTCCCGTGTGTGCCACGCGGTCGCGGGCTGGTGGCGCTCGCACAGCCCGACGGCCAGCGTAGTGCGCTCAGAATGCGATTCGGGTGGATGTCAGCCGATCACTGTGCATTTGTTTCTTCCACCTCACCGGGCCCCTGTGGGAGGTGGGGGGATCTGTGATAGACGTGCCGTTGGAGGCAACTTTGCGTGCGAGGCGTACCTGTTCGACGCTGTGGCGGCAATCGAGTAAGATGATCGTATGACAGCGGCCCGCCTCACCGTCACGATTCCTGAGCAACTCGCCCGGGACGCCCACCAAGCCGTCGATGAGGGCAAGGCGGAGTCGGTCAGCGCGTACGTCGCCGAAGCGCTGCGCCACTATGGGCGTTCGGTAACCCTTCGTGAGCTGCTCGACGAATGGTGGGGAGCCGATCCAGCGGGTCCGCCGACCGTGGCGGAGCGCGCGGCGGCCCGGATGGAACTCGGTCTTTCCCGTCGGTGACCCAGCCATCTGGACTGACCCTGGATGCAGGTGCGCTGATCGCCATCGAACGCGGCGACCGACGGTTGCGCGTGCTGCTCGACGAGGCGGAGGCGATCGGCTGGCCGATCGTGGTACCGGTCGGGCCGCTGGCCCAGGTGTGGCGTGACGGTGCCCGGCAGGCCGTTCTCGCCCGGTTCCTCAGCGCCACGGACCGAGTAGAGATCGTGGAATGGGATACGGCAACAGCGCGCGCTGCGGGAGTGCTCTGTGGGCGGACCGGCACTTCGGACGTGGTGGACGCGTCGGTCGTTCTGTGCGCTCGGGAGCGCAACCATCACGTCGCCACCTCGGACCCACGCGATTTCGAGGTTCTCGACGCCAAGCTGTCTGTGATCATCGTCTGAGGTTGCTCATCCCCCAGATGCTCGCCGCGACTCCGACGGCTACCCGTCAGGTCCGCGCGGTGTGGCGGGGTTGGCTACGCTCACGGTGCGGAGTCGATCCGCTGTCCGGCCGCCTGGCCAATCGCACGGGAGCGCGCATGCACGATCCTCGGGTTCTGCTCGACCCGGCCACTGAGGCCGTGCGCAAACTCGCTCGGCGAGGCTACGAGGTCGACCTCGGGCAGCTGGACAAGCTGCTGACGCAGCGCACGTCGGCGATCCAACGGATCGACAATGCTCGCGGAGAGGCCAAGCAGGTCGCCAACCAGGTGCAGGCGAAGGCCCGGGCTGGCGAGGACGTCGTTGAGCTGCGGGAACGCGCTCGGGCGCTGAAGACCGAGATCCAGCAGACCGAAGAGCAGCACCGGCAGTTCGAAGCCGACCTGCAGGACTTTCTCCTCGGTATTCCCAACCTGCCCGAAGACCGCCTTCCGGACGGCGACTCCGACGAATTCGCCGTCGAGGTGCGTACCTGGGGCGACATTGCCGCCTTCGATTTCGAGGCCGCCGACCACGTGGACATCGGGGAGCGTCTTGGGATCTTCGACTTCCCGCGAGCGACGAAACTCGCCGGTCCCCGGTTCGCCATCCTCAAAGGTCCCGGTGCACAGCTAGAACGGGCAATCGCCACGTTCCTGCTGCAGTTGCACACCCAACGGCATGGCTACATAGAGTATTCGGTACCGGCGTTGGTGAACCGGCCGACGATGACCGGCACGGGCCAGCTTCCCAAATTCGAGGAAGACCTGTTCAAGACTGGCGTCGACGATCGTGAGTTGTTTTTGATCCCGACGGCCGAGGTCCCGCTGACCAACCTGCACGCCGGCGAGACCCTGCCGGCAGAGGGCCTGCCGCTGGCCTACACCGCCCACACGCCGTGTTTTCGTAGTGAGGCAGGGTCCTACGGGCGGGATACCCGCGGACTGATCAGACTGCACCAGTTCTCGAAGGTAGAACTCGTCCGGATCGTCGACGCCCAGCGCTCTGCCGAGGAGCTGGAGATCATGCTCAGCCACGCCGAGACCTGCCTGCAGGAACTCGGCCTGGCGTACCGCGTCGTCACGCTTCCCGCCGGTGATATCGGCTTTTCCGCGCAGTACACCTACGACATCGAGGTGTGGTTGCCCAGCCAGCAGCGCTACCGGGAAATCTCCAGCGTGTCAGACTGCGGGACGTTCCAGGCACGTCGAGCTGGGATCCGCACCAAGTCAAAGGACGGCAAGCGCGGGTTCGCCGCCACCCTCAACGGCTCCGGGCTCCCGATCGGCCGCACGCTGGTCGCGATCCTGGAACAATGCCAGCAACCAGACGGCTCGGTTCGCATGCCCGGCGTGTTAGTGCCCCATTTAGGCTTCAGCCGGATCAAGCCCGACGGCACGACCTACGCCGTGCGGGGAGGTTAACAGCAGCGCGGCGGAGTCGTAGTGCAGGCGCTTCTGCACGGGGGGATTCACCGTCGCCAGCACGTCGGCGATGTCGCGCCCCGCAGTGCCGCAACCGAACAGATCGCTGCGCTGATAGCGCCCATGCGCAAGCTGCGCCCGGACCGCCTCAGCGATCTCGCCGGGATCCTGTGAGGTGAACATCACGTTGGGACCGCATTCCCGGTCGCACTGGCGGTTGCCGACGCTGACCGCCGGCGTGCCGAGGAATGCGCCCTCGCGCAGCGCAGCCGACGAGTTTCCGATCATGCAGGCGCAATGAATCATCAGCCGGGCGAAATCCTCGGCTGGGAGGTGGCAGAAGAACTGGCAGCGGGCGGCCAAAGCGTGTTCGCGGAACTGCCGGATAGCGGTGGCGACCTCGGCGCTGCCGGCGTCGACGTTCGGCCAGAAGACCAGCGCCTGCATCCCGATCGACGAGATCGCGCGCAACGTCGCGGTCATCTGGTCGAGGCCGTGGCCGTACTCGGTGGTGACGCCGTGTTGCATCACCAGCAGGAAGGGCTTC
>DASUII010000216.1:0-8150 GCA_036279835.1 Pseudonocardiaceae bacterium | reverse complement strand
GCCCGGCGAGCTGCTGGTGCGGATCACGCCGAACCACGTCGTGGCCCAGGCGGACATCGCCGACTGACTTCACGCCACGTTGGCAGCGCCCGGCCCGTGCGTCGGGGAGGACCACACGGGCCGGGCCATGCACCGGACTCTCCGATGCACGCGTCACGCTGACCGGCCGGCTTCTCCAGGAAGACCTCGCCGCCCCACACCCCTGCACCCAGCTGGGGGTTTGCTGTCCGCGAGGCCAGGCAGGCGGCCATGATCGGGCACCGGTGACAGATGGTCTGCGCTTCGCGGTGGCGCTGAGCGCGCTGCGCCGCGGACTCGCCCACACCATCGAGCTCCGCATCCCACGGGCTTGGGTATGGAGCCGGTGACCAGTACTCGGTGCATCACCGCTTACTCCCTCCTCAGCGATCGCCGGCGCGGCGGTTTCTCATCAGAAAGATTGGCGCTTCGGCGGTCAAAAGTCTTTACGGCCGGCGGCCATCTGTCCTACCGGCTGGCTGCAATGGTGGGGCGCAGCGGGGGGTCGCTTGGCGGGTCAGCGCGATGGACGTGCGAGCAGCCCTGTGATGAGTACTTCGAGCGTCTCACGGAGTGTTGTGGTGAAGTCGAACCGCATAGTGGCCAGTGATGGGTCGGCCTCGTAGGCGGCCAGCATCGCCGCCGCTGGGCGTGCGTGGGTCCACACAGCGCTGGTCACCAGGATGGTGGCGACGGCGAGCCGCTGCGCGTCGCGCTCGCCGAGCTCAGGCACATATTGCAGGATCAGCCGCGCCAGGACGGCGACGCTGGCGATGGCGGCGCGCTTGTACTGCGCGGCGATTTGAGGGGAGACGTTGTGTTCGAGCACCGCGGCTTGGCTGCTGACCAGGTCGCACAACACTGGGCGGGCTTCCAGCGAGGTCGCGAGCGTACCGGCCAACTGGTCGCCACGCTCGGACGATGATGCGTTGGGGTTGACCGCGGCGGTCAGAGCGTCGTGGAGCTGGTCCAGCCACTCCTGTGAGGAGGCGTCGAGCAGCTCGAGCAGTACGGCCTCGCGCGACTCGAAGTAGCGCAGCACGTTGGACTTAGCCAGGCCGACCCGTCGGCTCAGTGGCCCCGGTGGCTATCGGCGCCGTCCTGATGGTCATGATCTACGCCGGGGGGCACATCTCCGGTGGCCACTACAACCCCGCCGTGACCATCGCCGCGCTGGTCCGCGGCCGGATCGGAGTTGTCGACGCGATCGGATACTGGATCGCCCAACTCATCGGCGGGCTGCTCGCGATGAGCCTGGCCCGCTGGGTGATCGACCCCGCACAGGTCAAAACCCTGACCCTGTCCGGGCACCTGCTCAGCGCCGCGTTCATCGCCGAACTGCTGTTCACCTTCGCCCTGTGCTACGTCGTACTCAACGTCGCCACCAGCAAAGACCACCCCAACAACGGCCTAGCCATCGGCTTCACCGTCGCCACCGGCGCGATCGCCGTCGGCGCCATCTCCGGTGGCGTGTTCAACCCGGCCGTGGCCATCAGCGGCGCGGCCATCGGCCTGTTCGCCTGGCCCACCCTGTGGGCCTACCTGGTAGCCCAGATCATCGGCGGCACCGCCGCCGGACTCGCCTTCCTCGCCCTGAACCCCGACGACAAATGATCCACCCCGGGGCGCCCACATGAACCTGCATCACCGGGTTCGGTGGGCCTCTCGGTGTCAACGCCAACCCTACCGATGGAGACCCTTGGAGGTGCGCTATGGCCACTCTCGTCCCGTTCACTCTTGATCTTACCGCGCACGAAGGCACCCGCCTGGCCGCCGTCCTGGATGCCCTCGGTCCGCTGTGGGATCCCGCTGAGATCTACAGCGGCGAAGCCGAAGCCCAGCGAATGCTCTACGCGCACCTCGACCCAGAGCAGCAAGTCACCTATGACGTGCTCATCGCCGCCGGTGTGCTACCCGACAGCCGTGAGGGGCGATGAAATGACGCTCGACCCGCAAGCAGACCTCGGCCGCCGCGCATGGCTGCCGTGCCCAAACTGCTACCACACCGGCCCGCTGTATCTCCTGGATTTCGACGTCAACCTGGTCGGGGTGCAGTGCGGCAACTGCCTTCGCCGCTGGTGGCACGACACCGGTGTCGGCCACAGGAAGCACCCAGAGCATCTGTTCGACGTCGCCTGATCCCGGCGAGTACATGACCTGACGCCGGTAAGGAAGTCAGCCTGCCATGCCTGATACACACATCGCGGTCGCGCAGGACGTCGACCGGTACGCCGCGCACCGGACGGCCGCAGCCGCCGCCGCGAAGGCTAAGCGGATGTGGCCGGACGTGATAGGCGACGTGCTCGCCGACGAGATCATGGCGATGCTGGACCTCCCGTCGTGGTTGCGATCCCAAACCCGTACACAGCGGCTGATCGACGCAATCCTCAGCATCACCGAGGTGCGCGAAGATGCTGCGGCGTCAAGCTCACCTTCAGATGCGGGCGCCAGCACCGCCGCGCCGCAGGCACGCACTGATGGGCTACGGCTACACAGGTGGCAACCTGAGCGTCTCGCCGACCCGGGTCAGGATCGCGACGTCGTCCGCTCGGACTCCCCGCATGAGGTCGATAGCCGTTGAGCGCAGCTGGCCAACGATCATGACAAGCGGTAACGGTGGCCCAGCGGGGAACAAGCGGCCGGCCCACCCAGGCTCACAACGCGCTTTAGAGCGTGCTGGCCTTGCCGTGCTCCAGCACCCGCACCGTCGTCTCTTGCGGGCTGAGGTTTTCGAGTAGCCGGTAATGGAGCTGTAGGCCCGGCGTGGACAGAACCGCCTGGTGGATCGGCACCGCAGTGCGCGGCACCACCGCGCGCAGGTAGTCAATCACCTCGGCGATTCTGAGCCACGGCGCTGAGGTCGGCACGAACAGCACCTCCACCTGGGTTGACGGCGGGGTGAACGAGTCGCCGGGGTGCAGGTGCGTGCCATCGACCAGGTAGGCATTGTTCGGGATCACCGGGACATCCGGGTAGATCACCGCGTGTTTTCCGCCCAGCACCTCGACGCGTGCCCCGGCCACCTGGAGGGTCTCGCCGGGTGCGGCGACCTCATGGCGGTGGCCGCTGAGCTCCGCGGTGCTACCGGAATCGACGATCAGCCGAGCCCCCGGATTTCCGCGCAGTAACGCGGGCAGCCTCGCGCTGTCGAGGTGGTCAACGTGCTGGTGGGTGATCAAGACGGCATCCAGCCCGGTCAGGTCTTCGAACCCTTCAGACCAGGTGCCCGGGTCGATCAACAACCGCGCCGAGCCGGTGTCGAGCAGCACGCAGGAATGGCCAAAGTGGGTGATCTCCACGACACCCAGTGTCCTCCAATCGTCCGCTACCCGGGCTGAGCGGGGTCATGCGGTCTTGAGTTCGGGTTGGATCGCTACTTCGTGCTCGTCGGCCGCCACGGCGGCGGCGACTCGGTGGCTGGGCAGGCTGAGCCGGACCGCCACATAGCAGATCACCAGACTGAACGCGGCCACCACGCCGAGGTCGACCCATTCAGGGATGAGCTTCGTTCCGCCGTATTGTCCGAAATAGGAGATCACGGCCAAGCCGGCGAACCACGGAAGAATCCACACCAATGATCGCGGGTCCAGGGGCGGTCGCTCGAACGGGCGGCCCAACGCGTAGGAGATCCCGAATATCACGTAGCCGCCGGCGATAGCCAGCATCAGCTTTTCCACCGTGGACCACGACGTCCAGTAGATGATCTCATTCGCGGCGATGAACGCCAGCGGCGCCACGACCGGGGCGACCGGCACCCGATACGGGCGGGCGCGATCGGCATCAGCCTTACGCAGAGCCAGCAACGTGATTGGTGCGAACGCATACATGATCACTGTCGCCGAGGTCACCAGCGAGACCAGGCTATGCCAGCTCGGGAAAGGCAAAAAACAGATCAGGCCCACAACGAAGGCCAGAATAATCGAGGTGTACGGAACACCGCGACTACTGATCTGGCTAACACCCTTCGGAACGTATCCGGCGTGGCCCAACGCGTAGGACAGCCGCGCGGAGGTTCCCACATAAATCAGGCCAGTGCCCGCCGGTGAGATGAACGCATCTATGTACAAGATGACCGCCAGCCAACCCAATCCGAGACCGGTGGCCAGCGTCGCATACGGTCCGAAGTCACCCTTACCCACCGGGTTCGCCCAGCCCTGCGCGAGATTGTGGGGATTCAGCGCGCCGATGAAGGCGACCTCCAGTCCCAGATACAGCACGGTGCCCACGATCACCGCACCGATCACAGCACGAGGGACGTTACGTTGTGGGTCACGTGCCTCACCGGCCATCTGCGCCGCTTGTTCAAAACCCTGCAGCGCGAACACGACACCCAGCGGTAGGGCCGCGAGCACCCCGTGAGCACCGTAGGGCGCAAAACCGCCGCCGGCGGTGAAGTTCGAAGCCTGAAACGACACCACGATCAACACGACGACCGTCAGTACCGGTACCGCGAACTTCCAGAGCACCGCGATCCTGTTGCTCTCCGCCAGCCACCGCACCCCGAGGATGTTGATGATGGTGAAGAGCAACATCAGCGCGGTGGCCGTACCCAAGCCCTTTGGGGTGAGGGCACCCACATCGTTGATCAGTCCGTGCCACTTGTGGTCCAGGTAGCTAAGCGCCGCCTCCACTTCGATCGGAGCGATCGTCACGGCCTGAAGCCAGGCCACCCAGCCGGCTGTGAACCCACCCAGCGAACCGAACGCCAACCGCGGCCATCGCCCCGTGCCCCCAGCAAGAGGGTAGGCCGCACCGAGTTCCGAGTGCACCAACGCCAGCAACACGATGATCACACCCGCTAACAGCCAGGACACGATCGACGCCCCACCAGCCGACGTGGCCGCCGTCAACGCCCCCAACAGCCAGCCCGAACCGATGATCGAGCCCAGCGACACAAACATCAGAGCCATGAAACCGACATCGCGCCGGAAGCTCGGCAGGTTGCCAACCGCCGCCTGCTGCGAGGACGTGTGCGCCATGGACAGGTCTCCTCCGCACGTCGGCCCGCTCGCGAACAGACATACCAAAGTCGCCTAACGTATCGTCGGCTCACGATCGAGCTGGCCCAATCGACCACATGGGTACATCCCGCGCAGCGGCCACCGCAGCCTCACCCTGGCGAGTCACCAGATTCGGTCGCCGACGGGGGGATCGTCGTGCAGACTGGCGGGCGTATCGGTCAGGAGTTTTGTCGTGGATGTCTTGATCAGCGGCGCGTCGCCAAACCGGCTTAGCAGCGTCGAGGGGCTGTCGCGAAATCGGCGTGGGGTTGCCCGCGAATCATTTGTGGGCCTCGTTCGGCGTCCCACGACCTGCCATGATCGCCGAAACTGTGTGATGACCGTTCGATCCTGCACGGTTACTGCTCACTCTTGGCGATCCTGAGAGGGCGGGCAAGGCGATTTTGCGACACCCCCCGAGCCGAGGGTAATTGTTGCGCGGTGAGATCTTGATCCTGCTCTTACTCGCCGATGTCCTCGTGCCACAGCTCGGGGCGGCAGGCGATGAAGTCCCGCATCAGCGCGATACATGCGGCGTCCTCCAGCACAGTCACCTTCACTCCGTGCTCGGCCAGCCAGTCATGACCGCCGTGGAAGGTCACCGACTCACCGATCACCACCTGCCCGATGCCGAACTGCCGTACCAGCCCCGAGTAGTACCAGCACGGCGACAGCGTGGTGACCATGATCATACGGCTATAGCCGCGCAGCCGACCGGCCGCGCGGAAGGCCGCCGTCTCCGCGTGCATCGACGGGTCGCCGTCCTGTGCCCGACGGTTGTGGCCGCGCCCCAGCAGCTCACCGTCCGGGCCGAAGAGGGCCGCCCCGATCGGGATACCGCCCTCGGCCAGGCCCTGCCGCGCCTCCTCCAGCGCCACCGTCAGCATCGCCGCCACCGCTACCTCCGTCGTCACCGCGCTACTCTCCCTCCCCGCCCTAGCGGCGCGGGCCGGATATGTCCGGTCGACCATGCCCGCGGCCTACCTGACTCGACTTCTTTCTCGCTCAGCTCATTGCTGGCAGGCTGGATCGTGTCCATCTGCAGCTGGGTTGCTCGTTCACGTGAAACCGAATTGCTCGTCGGAGGAGATCATGAGGGCGGGGTCTACGGTAGCTGCCGCGCCTGGGGCATTGCCGTTACTCGGTCATACCCTGTCGCTGTTGCGCGACCCGCTGCGGTTTTTGACCTCCTTGTCCGCCCACGGTGACCTGGTGCGTATCCGGATCGGCCGCATCGAAGCAATCGTGGTGTGCACGCCGGAGCTGGTCCACCAGATCCTGCTTAAGGACCGCATCTTTGACAAGGACGGACCTTTCCATGACCGAAGCCGCGAGGCCCTCGGCGATGGCCTGGCCACCTGCCCGCACCGCTCGCATCGGCGGCAGCGTCGACTGGCCCAGCCCGCCTTCCACCCGGCGCGGCTACCCGGTTACGCGCAGGTGATGACCAAACAGATCACCGAGGTGACCGCTTCCTGGCAGGATGGCCAGGTCCTCGACGTCCTGCCCGAGATGATGACATTAACTGCCCGGACCGCGGTCGAGACGATGTTCTCTGACGCACTGCCCCGCGCCGCGCTCAGCGCGGTGCTCGACGATTTCAACATCATCCTCGCGACTATCTACACGCGCGTGCTCATCCCACCGCCGCTGGACAGGCTCCTCGTTGTCGCAAACCGCCGTTACGATCGGGCCCGCGCCCGCCTGCGAAGAATCATCGGCCGCGTCATCACCGACCGCCGCGCCAGTGGGGTCGACCGTGGCGATCTGCTCTCGACACTGTTAACCGCCCGCGACCCCGCCGACCGCCAGGGCCTGTCCGACACCGAGATTGTTGACCAGGTCATCACGTTCTTCCTCGCGGGCTCGGAGACCACGGCGACCACTCTGGCCTGGGCGGTGCACTTGCTGGCGGTCCACCCCGAGGTCGAGCGTCGGCTACACGCCGAGCTCGACGCTGTGCTCGCAGGCGCCGTCGCACGCTTTGACGATCTGCCAAAACTGGAGCTGACCAGCGGAGTCGTCACCGAGACCCTGCGGATGTACCCGCCTGCCTGGATACTCGCTCGCGCCACCACCACCGACACCAACCTGGGTGGGCATCCCCTCCCCGCCGGAAGCCTCCTGTTCTACAGCCCCTACCTGCTGCACCATCGGCCCGACCTCTATCCCAATCCCGATAACTTCGACCCCGACCGCTGGACCGATGGACATCGCGCACCGCCAGCGCGCCAGGCCTTCATCCCCTTCGCCGGCGGAGCACGCAAATGCATCGGCGATACCTTCGCCGTCACCGAGGTCACCCTCGCCCTGGCCACCCTCGCCACCCGCTGGCGCCTGCGTCTACTCCCCGGCCGACACGTACACCCGGCACGTGCTGTCCTATTGCAACCACGCGGACTGCAGATGCGCGCCACACTACGAAGCCTCTCCCAGCAACATTCTATTCGTGATTCTGGTTTCTGGTGAGGGGCTGCCCGATGGCAACGGCCCCGCCGCGATCGACCGTGGCGTAGCTCCCAGCACACGACCACCTGCCCAGCCCTTCGACGGTGACGCGGTTGGTTCGCGCCACGATCTGCAGGACCCTGCGGTCAGCTTCGAGGTCGGGCTGGGCGAGGGTGGTGATGACACACCGCGGCGATGGAAGCACGATTGACACGGTGACCTCAGTGCCGATGTGGAGCCTGTGGCCAACCCATTCGTTCTCCACGAATCCGTGGCCGACACCGGCGACGACGATGTTGGGTCGGAACCTTTTCCGGTCGACGGTTCCATCAGTGTGATGGCCGCCCAGCTCGGTAAGTGTCGCATCGGTGATCAGGTGTAGCGGGCCACCGGCGAGTCGCCGCAGTCCTGAGGGGTCAAGTAACTGATTCACCGTTGCGTCGGTTCGACGGGTTCCTTCGCTCCCTCAACCTGGCTGACAAGCCGGTCGGGAGCCTCCACCATGCCCTCCGGCCGAAGCGCGACCGAGCACGCCCGCAGAGTCGCACGGTGTCGTGGCTGGGCCGGGGGCCAGGTGAGCCACGACGCGAGGTGGCCCGGCGCCGCTCTTGAAAGGCGAATTCGGCCGCAAGGCGAAGGTAGCGGTCAACCCTAGCCAACGGCACCGCGCGCGATCACGTGAAT
>DASUII010000215.1:0-4033 GCA_036279835.1 Pseudonocardiaceae bacterium | reverse complement strand
CGAACACCCCTTAGCCTCTGCGGCCGCGAGCGCCTCCCTGGCTAGCCGGGTCTTGCCTACCCCCGGCGTCCCAGCCAACAACAACCCGCGATGCCGACCGCCACCAAGGGTACGATCGATGATCGACAACTCTTCCCGGCGCCCGATCAGCGGCCAGTCCGATCCTTGCGTCTGCCCCTCCTGTACGCAACCTCTCACGAAGCCGCTCCCAGCTGCGCCACGGCGCGGTGCATGGAGCCGGTCGCATCGTGAGGGCATCGCGTGGTACCGCCCCGGAGCGAGGTATTGATCGCGGAACGCATCATATTGTCGCCATCCGAGTTCGACTCAGGCCAGTGCACTACAACAGAGGTGGTCCCCCGGCTCTCTGATACACCGTCTCAAGAGTGAATATCTAGTTGACGTTAAGTGTTTGGCCGAACACAGCATTACTCCACCATCTGGCTCACGAACGGCTCCGGCCCAGCGACTGATGGCCAACATCGAAAGTACGGTCAGCATGCGGGCGGTCACTCCCGGCTGTACCTGTGCCCTGGGTTGAACATCAAGAGCAGTCGCACTCATCAACTCGCGCTGCTACTCCCGGAGTCGGTTCTAAAGAATGCCGACGTCGTTGAAGGTCCTTTTCTCTATAGCCCTTCTCTCAATGTCGTGCCGCGTTGTGCGACGTCAACCAACGTCGCCCGGTCGTGGCCATACGCGGTCTTTACTCTATCCGGTGAGGCAGCGATTGCAAGGGTGTCCTGGGCGCAGACTCTCAGTAGTCGGCTGTGCCACTTCGGTAAGCTCTCAAGGGCCTCTCTGGTCATCGGGGACGCGTCAGGCCCCGCCTTGTCAGCCCACACTAAAGTTCTCCACGTTTCCGGCGCCCCTGGTCGAAATACTCGAGAGTGCATATTCGCAGTGGACACCCGAAGAACGTGTGGGATCCAGCACTGCGAACGCGTTTCCCGATTAATAGTCGATCGACGCCTCACTCGGCGTTAAGAGTAAATATCTCACCCGAAAAAGGCGCTGTACAGCAGGTACACGTTCAGCGCGATGATTATGGTGGCGATACCGCTGGCCGCCGCAGTGGTGATCGGGCGGTTGACGAACGGGCCCATGACATCCGCGCGACGGGTGAGCAGCACCATCGGCACCAGGGCGAACGGGATGCCGAAGGACAGCACGATCTGAGAGGCCACCAGGCTGTCGGTGGTGGGCAACCCCAGCCCCAGCACCACGAGCGCGGGGAGCATCGTCACTGCGCGGCGCAGGAACAGCGGGATGCGGCGGCGGATGAAGCCCTGCATGACCACCTGTCCCGCATAGGTGCCCACGCTCGATGACGACAACCCCGAGGCCAGCAGCGCGACCGCGAAAGCCAGCGCCGCGCCGCCGCCGACCAGCTGGCCGAGACCGGCGTGCGCCGCCTCGATCGAGTCGACCACCGAGTGACCGGTGCGGTTGAACAGCGAGGCCGCGATGAACAGCATCGCCATGTTGGTCAGCCCGGCGACGCCGAGCCCGAGCAGGACATCGAGCCGCTGGAAGCGCAGCATCTCGCGGCGCTCGCCGTCGTCGCGGCACACCACTCGGGACTTGGTCAACGCCGAGTGCAGGTAGACCACGTGCGGCATCACGGTGGCGCCGATGATCCCGGCGGCCAGCAGCACGCTGTCGCTCCCGACGAAGCCAGGCACCAGACCGGACGCGATGGCCGCAGGGTCGGCGCCGACCATCAGCAGGTCGTAGGAGAACCCGAGGAACACGATGCCGAGCAGCCCGCTGATCGCCAGCTCGAAGCGTCGATACCCGCGTTGCTCAAGCGCCAGGATCCCGAACGCGACGACGGCAGTCAGCAGGCCGGACGGGAACAGCGGCACGTGGAACAACAGGTTCAACCCGACCGCTGCCCCGACGAACTCGGCCAGATCGGTGGCCATCGCCACCAGCTCGGCCTGCACCCACAGGCCGACAGACACCGGGCGAGCAAGGTGCTCACGGCACAGCTCGGGCAGGTCGCGGCCGGTGGCCACACCGGTCTTCGCGGACAGGTACTGCACCAGCATGGCCATCAGGTTGGCCATCACGATCACCCAGAGCAGCGCGTACCCGTACCGCGCGCCAGCGGAGAAATTCGTGGCGAAGTTGCCGGGGTCGATGTACGCGACCGCGGCGACGAAGGCTGGGCCGAGCAGCGCCACCACGCCGCGCAGCCGTCCGCGAGATCGCAGCTCGCGCAGCGCGCTCGACTGTACAACCTGGAACTCACCGGGAACCGGCGGCAGCGGGTCAGCCGACTCCCGGTCAGCCTGCTCCAGGCTCACCCGACCGACGGGCCGAGCCCGAGCGACTGCGGCGTGCTGGAGTCCGGCGACGGCTGGCGCAGTCCCTCGTCGAGCTCCCCGTACTCGGTCATCAGTGCCCGGCTGCCGCCCCAGGGCGTCGGCTCCTCGGCGACCAGCGTGTTCGTCGTCAGCAGCATCCCGGCCACCGATGCCCCGTTCTGCAATGCCGACCGGGCGACCCGCAACGGGTCGATGATGCCCATGGCGACCATGTCCCCGTAGCGCCCTGCCAAGGCGTCGAAGCCCTCGTCGACGCCCAGCTGAGCCGTCCGGGAGACCACCTCCTGACCCTGGTAGCCGGCATTGGCTGCGATGAGGAAGGCCGGTTCGGTGAGCGCCCGGCGGACGATCTCCACGCCGATGGCATAGTCGCCGTCGACGTCCAGGCCATCCAGTGCGGGCTCGGCGTGCAGCAGTGCCGCGCCGCCGCCGGCCACGATTCCCTCGGCCATCGCGGCCCGGGTGGCCGACAGCGCGTCCTCGACCCGATGCTGGGTCTCCTTCAGCTCCGCCGGCGTCGGTGCTCCGACCCGGATCACGGCGACCTGCCCGGTCAGCGCCCCGATCCGGTCGCTGAGCACGTCCTCGTCGACGCCGAACGTCGCGCGATCGAGCTCGGCGCGCAGCTGGGTGACCCGGAACTCCACGTCGGCGGCTGATCCGGCGCCCCCGACGATGGTCGTGTTGTTCTCGGTCACCCGCACCTGGGCCGCCCGGCCGAGCTGGTCGATGGTCATCGTCTCCAGGGTGAAACCGGAGTGCTTGCTGTACACGGCGCCGCCGGTGATCGCGGCCAGGTCCTCCAGCTTGCGCAGCCGGCGGTCGCCGAAACCGGGGGCTCGCACGGCCACGCACTGGAAGATCCGGTTGACGTGGTTGTGCACCAGCATGCTCAGCGCGGTGCCCTCGACGCTCTCAGCGACGATGACCAGCGGGCGCGGTGCTCGCATGATCTTGTCGAGCAGCGGCATCAGCTGCTGGACCTTGGTGATCTTCTCGCTGCACAGCAGGATGTACGGGTCCGCGACGATCGCTTCCAGGCTGGCCGGGTTGGTCACCAGGTACGGCGAGACGTACCCGTTGTCGAACTCGAAGCCCTCGACGAACTCGACGCTCATCCCGTTCGTCGCCGACTCCTCCACCGTGACGATGCCGCCGTCCCCGACGGTGTGCAACGCCTTGGCGATGACCGCACCGACCGCGTCGTCGTCGTTGGCCGAGATCGCCGCGACGCGCGCGTAGTCCTGCTCGGTCGACACCGGATGCGCGACCTTCTCCAGATGCTCCACCAGGGCCGCGACGGCCAGGTCGACGCCGCGTTTGACCAGCACCGGGTTGCCGCCGGCGCCGATCGCCTTCAGTCCCTCGCGGACGATCGCCTGGGCTAGCACGGTGGCGGTGGTGGTGCCGTCTCCGACGATGTCGTTGGTCTTGATCGCCGCTTCCTTGACCAGCTGGGCGCCCATGTTCTCGAACGGGTCGGAGAGGTGGATCTCCCGCGCGATGGTCACACCGTCGTTGGTGATGACCGGCGAACCGGTGATCTTCTCCAGGATGACGTTGCGCCCCTTGGGCCCGAGCGTCGACTTGACAGCGTCGGCCAGCTTGTCGACTCCGGCTCGCAGCAGGTCGCGGGCTTCGGCGTCGAACCGCAGTTCCTTGGCCATGAGATCTCCCACTCGTCGAAGTTGCTGGTGAAC
>DASUII010000214.1:0-8229 GCA_036279835.1 Pseudonocardiaceae bacterium | reverse complement strand
GCTGCCGGGGTAGAGCTGGGCGCCTCCCTGGTCGAACGGTCATGTGGTGAACGTGGGAACCATCCCCGGTCGCCCCCCTCGGGCTCCCTGTCCGGTGTGGGGGCAAGGTCCGTTGCCGATTGAGGGCCGTGGGATGGGGCGCAGGGCTGCGTCAAAGTCTCGTGATCATGGCTGGGTGCTGCGGAGACACGCCGTGACTGGCGTTTTCGCGTCCGGGCTGGTAGACATCGCGGGTGGCTGGGGCGGGTGTAGCGGATGTGGTGGTGCGGCCGATCTTTGCGGATGAGGTTGGTCGTTTCAATGCTGCGTTGACTGAGCATCATTGGCTGGGGCATCGGTTGACCGGTGCGGTCCTGCGGTATGTCGCGGTGCTCGATGGTGAGTGGGTCGCGGTGGTCGGGTTCGGGTCCGCGGCGTTGTCGTGTCGCGCTCGGGATGAGTTTGTGGGCTGGTCGCGTGCGCAGCAGTACGCGCGGTTGAAGCATGTCGCGAACAATCAGCGATTTTGTGTGCTGCCCGCGGGCCGGCGACCCAACCTCGCGTCCGCGGTGCTCTCCCGGGTATTGGGCCGCCTGAGTAGGGACTACCTGGCCGCCTACGGGCACCGGGTGCTCGCGGTGGAGACGTTCACCGATCCCGCCCGGCACACCGGCGCCTGTTATGCGGCCGCGAACTTTCAGCAGGTCGGCTCCACGCTCGGATATTCCCGCTCCGCGGGTGCTTATCACCATCACGGAAACCCCAAGCGGGTGTGGATGTATCCCCTTCACCGTGACGCGAGCGGCGTGTTGTCCGCGACGTTTCCCCACCCGCTGCTGACCGGAAGCGACGATGACGTGGCTGATGTGAACACCCTGGAGCTGGCCGGTGCGGGCGGACTACTGGAGGCGTTGGGTGAGCTGACCGACCCGCGCAGCAAGCGGGGCATCCGCCACCAGATCGCAGCCACCCTGACGATGGTCGCTGCCGCGACGATCAGCGGCGCCCGCAGCTTCCGGTCGGTCGCAGACTACGTCGCTGACCTGCCCCCCGAGGCACTGACCCGGCTCGGCGCCCGGCGTCACCCGGTGACCGGAGGCCCGGTCGCGCCCAGCGAGGCGACGATCCGGCGCACCGTTAAAGACGTCGATGCCGATGAGGCGGACACCATCGTCGGGACCTGGCTACACGCGAAAGTGATGGCGGGGGTCGTGACCCCGAAGGCCTGGCGGGGCCTGACACTGGACGGCAAGACACTCAAGGGCTCCTGGGCCGAAGTCGACACCGGGGCGGGCAAGGTCCGCTTGTTCTCCGCGCTGACCCACGCTGAAGGCGTCGTCGTCGGCCAACGGAAAATCCCCGAGCACACCGGGGAACAAGCCCAGATGATCCCCCTGCTCGACCAAGTCGCAGCCGCCCAACCAACCGCCCAACCAGGCGCCCAGCCCCCGGGTGACCAGTCCCCGGGTGACCAGCCCCCGGGTGACCAGCCCCCGGGTGACCTGTCGGGGGTCGTGGTCACCGCCGACGCGTTATGCCGACGTCGGCATAAAGCGTCTTATGACGACGTAGGGGTTATGCCGATGTGCTGTCCGGGGACGCGGCTGGCGGCGGTGTCCCCGGACCGCACATCGGCATAATTACAGGCTTTCGAGGAAGGCCATGACGGTGTCGGAGGGGCGGTAGCGGCCTGGGATGGTGTCCAGCGGCGCGGTTCGCGCGAGTGCCTGTTCCTTGAGGGCGAGGTCGGCGTGGATGTAGATCTGCGTGGTGGCGACGCTCTCGTGGCCAAGCCAGAGGGCGATGACGGTGCTGTCGACGCCGGCCGCGAGCAGGCGCATTGCGGCGGTGTGCCGCAAGACGTGGGGTGAGATCTTTTTCTCGGCCAGGGTCGGTTCGCGGCGGGCGGCGGTCGCGGCGTGTATAGCCAGTCGCCGTTCGATGGCGTCTCGACTCATCGGGGTGCCATGTCGGGTGGGGAACAGTGGATCGGTGGGCAGTCCGCGGTGTTCGGTCAGCCAGGCGCTGATCACTGCGGTAGTGGTCGAGGTCAGCGGCGTGATCCGCTGCTTGCGACCTTTGCTGCGCCACGAGGCGCTCTGCTGTATCCCCCGCGCAGCGGGGAGGGATTGGAGGTGAGTGTGTCCCTGGGCCTGATGGCTTACCCGGACTCGAAAGGGAGAAGGGGAAAATAGCATGCCAGGAAACCAGCGGCCGGGCCCAGGCGTCTGGGGCGGCGCGCTGGGGGACCCGCGTGATATGGCGAAAGCTAGACAGCCTGAACCCTAGTCTCCAGAAGGCGCAACGCAACGCCCGCCGGAAAGACGCCTGAAACCGGCGCCGCCCCTGCGGCGAGGTGGCAAAGGACTTGCCGCACGACCTCCGGGGATGGGAGCGATGCCCAGTGAGGGCATTTTAAGGAGATGAACAGGGCGCCTAAGTCACGCTAGATACGTGCGGCAGAGACGAACGTGGGATCGCCTGTCGGGCGCGAGCCCTATGGCGACACAGTGCCCGTAGTAGTCGCAGGAGTCACGACCTGCCAGGGAGGACGGGAAGGCCGTCTGCAGGGCGAAGGGGCACAGGTGACCGGACACGCCATGATCGTGAGGTATGCGTAATGCAAAACGCCGAAACGGTGCTGAGTGTCCTCCGTGATCGCGGCAGGCGTGGCCTGTCGTGCGAGGAACTGTACCGGCAGATGTTCAACGTGCAGCTGTACCTGCTGGCTTACGGGCGCATCTACTCCAACCAGGGGGCGATGAGCTCAGGGGTCACGGCAGAGACCGCGGATGGCATGACCTTGGGGAAGATCGACGCCGTTATCGAGGCGATGCGCCACGAGCGTTACCGATTCTCCCCCGTGAAGCGGGTCTACATCCCCAAGAAGAATGGGAAATCGAGACCGCTGGGGCTGCCAACCTGGTCAGACAAGCTGGTCGGCGAAGTGGTGCGCCTCCTGCTGGAGGCGTATTATGAGCCGCAGTTCTCTGGTCGCTCGCATGGGTTCCGCCGGGGCCGTGGCTGTCACACCGCGCTGCGGGAGATGGCTAACACCTGGACCGGGACCACATGGTTTATCGAGGGAGACATATCCGATTGTTTCGGGAGCCTTGACCACGAAATAATGATCAAGGTCCTCGCGGAGAAGATCCACGATAATCGGTTTCTGCGGTTGGTGCGTAACATGCTGACAGCCGGGTATTTGGAAGACTGGAAGTGGAACGCCACGCTCTCCGGAGCACCGCAAGGCGGCGTCGTTTCACCTGTCTTATCAAATATTTACCTGCACAAGTTGGACACCTACGTCGAGACGGTTCTGATCCCCCGATATACCCAGGGGATCACCCGGAGACGAAACCCTGACTATGCCAGGGCCACCCGCAAATTGTTGCGGGCGCGCGGGAACGGGGAGCGGGCGCAAGCCCGGGAGTACCTCCGGAACCAGCGCGGTCAGCCTACGGGCGATCCTTATGATCCGGGGTACCGCAGACTGCGCTACTCTCGGTACGCCGATGATCATCTACTGGGATTCTCCGGGCCGAAGGCCGAGGCCGAGGCAATCAAAGATCAGCTGGCGGTGTTCCTGCGTGATGAACTCAAGCTGGAACTCAACCAAGGTAAGACGTTGATCACGCATGCCCGTACCCGGGCGGCGCGGTACCTCGGCTATGAGATCATCACCCTGCACAACGACAGCAAGATCAGCGCTGGCGGCAGGTCCGTCAACGGGAAGATCGCGCTGCGGGTGCCGATCGATGTGATCAAGGCCAGGTGCGTCCCCTACCGGCGACACGGAAAACCGTGGCACCGGACGGCCATGCAGAATCTCGACGACTACGACATCGTCAAGACCTATGCGGCCGAATACCGGGGCGTGATCCAGTATTACCTGCTCGCCGTCGATGTCTGGCGTCTCGACCGGCTACGCCGGGAGGCCCAGACGTCGATGCTCAAGACCCTCGCGGCAAAGCACCAGTCCACGGTGAGCAAGATCGCGGCCCGCTACAAGGCCAAGATCGAGACATCGCACGGGCTGCGTACCTGCTTTGAAGCCAAGGTCATGCGCGAAGGCAAGCAGCCGCTGGTCGCCCGTTTCGGTGGGATACCCCTCAAGCGCGAGCGGGACGCGGTCCTGGCTGACCGCATCCCTGACCAGATGCCCTACCCGCGAAAGGAGCTGCTCAGACGGCTTCTGGCGAGAAGGTGCGAGCTGTGCGAGAACCCGGGCACGGTAGTCGTGCACCAGGTTCGCAAACTCGCCAGTCTCGGTAAACCTGGCCAAGGTCAACCCGCCTGGGCGGCACTCATGGCACGGAAACGGCGAAAGACCCTCGTGGTCTGCCACCCCTGCCACGACGCCATCCATCACGGGCCCGCCGCAATCACGGCATAAGTCACTGGAGAGCCACGTGCATCGAAAGGTGCCCGCGTGGTTCGGAGGGAAGCTGCGCGGTCAAGGACCTGCCCCGGGCAGGCACCTCGCCGCGCAGCTCACCCTGTCCCAGGCAGTTGACGTGCGCTCCGGTGTTCAGGCAGATGTTGGCGCAGGTCAACGCGGTGAGTTCAGAGACCCGCAGGCCGGTCTGTAGGGCTAGGGTCAGCAGGGCGTGATCGCGGCGCCCGGTCCGGTTGGTGGTGTCCGGGGCGGCCAGGAGCGCGGTGGTCTCAGGCTCGGTGAGGTAGGTGACGAGCGTGCGGTCGAAGCGTTTGGGCGGGATGGCCAAGACGCGTTGGATGACGGCGGCGTGTTCGGGGTGACGCAGGGCGGCGAATCGGAACAGCGCGTGCACTGCGGCCAGTCGGGCGTTTCGGGTGCGGACACCGTTGCCGCGTTCGGTCTCCAGATGGTCGAGGAACGCGCCGATCAAGGGCGCGTCCAGATCGGTGATCTCCAGGCGGGAGGGCTCCGTGCCGGTGCGCCCGGTGGCGAAGCCCAGCAACAGCTTGAGCGCGTCGCGGCCGGGCCAGGCGGTCGGTGAAGAACGCCTGCAGGGTGGGGGCGAGGGTGCTCAACGGGCGACCTTCTGGTGCGCTTCGAGTCGGTCGGCGGCCAGCGCGAGCAGTTCCGGCGCGGCGGACAGATACCAGTAGGTGTGCTTCGGGTCGGCGTGGCCGAGGTAGGTCGACAGGCGCGGCAGCATCGCCTGCACGTCGGCGCCGTCGCGGTAGCAGTCCAGGAGGGTGTTGACCGCGAAGGAGTGCCGCAGATCGTGGATCCTCGGCGGACTCGCCGGTGAACGCGGTGCCAGTTCGGCCTGGCCAACCAGCCGGTGGAAGGTCTCCCACACCCGTTCGTAGCGCAGGCGGAAGCCTCTGGTGGACAGCAGCAGCGCGCAGGTGCTCGGGGAGGGCAGCAGACCCTCGCGCAGGCGCAGGTAGTCCTGAAGACCGGCGATGGCCGTCGGGTGCAGCGGCAGCTGGCGGGACTTGCCGAACTTGGTGTCGCGCACCGTCAGCACGCCGAGCTCAGCGTCGAAGTCCGCGCGGTCCAGACGGATCGCTTCCCCGACCCGCATGCCGGTGGCGGCGAGCAGGCGGACCAACGTCTGATAGGTCGCGGCCCGCAGCGGAAACGACAGCGTGCCGGCGGCCTGAACGAGGGCGGCGATCTCGCGATCGGTGTAGAGGTAGGGAACGGTGCGTCGGGGGCCGTGTGGGATCAGCCCGTGCGGCGGTACCTGGTGGGCGGGATCGAGCGCGTGCAGATGGACAGCGAAGACCCGGACCATCGAGAGCCGCGCCGCCCACCAGCGCGGATCGCCCTGGATCGGGGACATCGCCCAGGCCAGCGCGTGCTCGGTAGTCAGCGTCGAGACATCGCGGGACGCGAGGTGGTCCGCGAACTGCCCGAGGAGCTTCTCATGACGGTCCATCGTGAATCCCATGGCGCGGCGGATGGCCAGATACTCCGCCAGTTGCCGGTGCAGCGGGCTCATGCGGTGCTCCCCGGCCAGAGCCGGGCCAGTGCGCGTAGCCCCTCATGGTCGACCTTCGCGTACCCCGCGGTGGTCAGCGCGTGCCGGTGCCGCAGCACCTGACCGATCTCCTCCAGCGACGCGCCCGCGTGGAGCATGGCGGTGGCCGCGGTGTGCCGCAGCCGGTGTGCGTAGATCGTCCCCAGACCGCACCGGCGCGACGCGCGGGCCACCAACTGCGTGACCGCGCCCCGTGTCAGGGCCCGATGCGGGGCCCGCGTGCCGGCGAACACCTCCCGGCCCGCGGCCGCGGCGGGCCGGGACCCGCTCAGGTAGGCCACGACGACCTCCCCGACATCGGCCGGCAGCGGGAGCCGCTCTTGCCGGTTGCCCTTGCCGCGCACGGTGATCTCCCCGCGCCGCCAGTCGATGTCCTCCAGCCGCAGCCCGGCGACCTCGCCCGCCCGCAGCCCCAGCCGGGCCAGCAACGTCAGGACCGCCAGATCGCGCCGGCCGACAACGGTGCCCCGATCACAACACGCCAGCAGCGCGGCGACCTGTTGCCCCGTCAGGTACTTCGGCAGCCCGGCCAGTTTCCAGTTGGCGGCGGTCGGCACCGCACCCACCAGCGAGGAGCCGATCACCCCTTGCAGATGCAGGAACCGCAGCAGCGAGCGCAGGGCCGTGCCCGTGCGCTGCACCGTGGCGGGTGAGGCGCTCCTACTCCGGGCGAGCATGAACGCGACGACGTCGGCGGCAGTCAGCGTCGTCAGGTCGAGACCGGCAGCCACCCGGGCGGTCAGGAACGGGCGGACCAGATCGGTGTTGCGCTGCACGGTCGCCACCGTCAATCCGCGCTCGTTGGTCAGGTAGACGGCGTAATCGACCAACAACGTCTCCACGGGACCATCCACCTGCTGCACGGGCAGCGGAGCCGCCCCGATCTCCCGTAGGTACTCCAACAACGGCCTCAGCGAACGAATCGATCGTCTGCCCGCGCCGCCGCCCGCTCGGCGGTCAAAGAGGAACTCTTCCATGATCGCCGTGCTCAACACCGAGTCGGCCAGCCCTCGTCCGTCCAGCCAGCGGCTGAGCTGAGCCATCAACCGCAGGTGGACAGCCCGCGATCCCGGGGCGTAGCCCAACAGCTCCAACCTGGCCAAAAACCCCTCGGCGAACGACGCCAGCGGGCCCGTGACTTGCACCAACGCAGAACATCTCATGTTCTTCCCTCTCCATGAATGGAAGAGGGACAACACCGACCATGGACATGATTATGCCGATGTGCTGTCCGGGGACACCGCCGCCAGCCGCGTCCCCGGACAGCACATCGGCATAACCCCTACGTCGTCATAAGACGCACTCCACGTCCACCGGCGCAACGTGGAACAGATCCTGCAACGAAACGGGGAGTACGTCCTCACCGTGAAACGCAACCAGCCGATCCTGCGTAACACCATCAAGGCCCTGTTCGCAGACCCGGACGGGTCTTTTCCCCCCTGCCCACGTCACGTTTGACCGCGGCCACGGCCGCCAGGAAATCCGGTCGATCACCACCACCGCACACGTCGCGGACCTGAACTTCCCCGGCGTCTACCAGGCCTGGGCGATCACCCGCGAGGTGTCCGACCTGCACGCCAACCCACTGCGCAAACGCAACGAGACCGTCTACGGCATCACCAGCCTCACCACCTACCAAGCCAACCCCGCCGACGTCCTGGCCTTCAACCGCGGACAGTGGGGAATAGAAAACCGCGAACACTACGTCCGCGACGTCACCTTCGACGAAGACCGATCCCAAGTCCGGACCGGCTCCTCCCCGCAAATCATGGCCGCGATGAGAAACATCGCGATCAGCCTCCTCCGCCTCGCCGGCTGGACCAACATCAAACAAGCCACCGAGAAAATGAGCCGCCGCCTAGACCACGTACTCACCCTCCTAGGCGTCTGACCAGCGATCAAGGAAGGAGGTAATCACCACGACGCGACTTTGACGATGACCCTGGCCCTACCACAACGGTAGATCCACCGGGCATAAAAACCTACTCTATTTTGGCGCGTGTCCTAAGCGCAGCGGCATCCGCACAGCTCGTCCGTACAGTGCTGGCCGGACGAGCCGAGGACGTGCCTCGCCTGTCACACCGCCACGGCTGGCAACCCGCTGCTATTGCGTGAGCTCATCGAGGCCGCCGCTGCCGAGGGTCTTGAAGCGACCTCCGCTGGAGTGGCACGCCTGCACGAGATCGGCCCGCAAGCAGTCCAGCGACGGGTGGAGTTACGGCTGGCGCGACTGGGATCGCCAGCTGCCGTTTTTTGCGGCGCGCTGGCCATC
>DASUII010000213.1:0-7657 GCA_036279835.1 Pseudonocardiaceae bacterium | reverse complement strand
GCCGCCGGTGAGCGTGCCGGTGAGATGTTCGCCGCGATCGAGCGGCACGCATCACCCGACGGCGGCCCAGTGCGGCAAGAGGCGCAGTACCTGCTGGCGCAGGTACTGCGCCCGTGAGTGGGAAACAGTTTATAACACTGTTTCCCACTCACGACCCGCCACAGCCGGGCCGAACACCGCGCCGCGCGCGACGTCAGCACCGGCGTCCCGCCACCAGTTCGCCTGCTCGGCGTCATCGACACCCGCCACGGCAACAGCGATGCCAGCGCGGCGGATCAGCGGCACCAAACCGGTCAGTGCGGAGCGCACCATCGAATCGGGCTGCTGTGCGGCGGCGCGAACCAGCGAACCGGCCAGCTCCACCCCGTACAACGGCAGGGATTCCAGCAGGACCAGGTTCCCCACTGCCTGGCCGTACCGGGTGAGCACGGTGCGCACCCCGATGTCCGCGAGGGTCTCCAGGTTGTCGAGCACATCACCATGCCCAGCGATGATCACCTCGACCGGCATCCCGAGATGGATGTCCTCCGGTCGTAGTCGGGCCGCCTGCAGAGCATCGCGAACCACCGCAACCAGGTCCGGGTCACCGGTCAGATGGGTGGCCAGATCGACGCGGATCGGCGGCACCGCCGGTCCCAGCTGGTCGCGCCAGCCGCGAAGCCGCTCGCAGGCGTGCCGAAGCATCCACGGACCGATCGTCAGGACCAGGCCGGTCTGCTCGGCGAGCGCGAGACAGTCCTCGTGCGCCGCGATACCGCGCTCCGGATGCTCCCAGCGGAGCAACGTCGCGAGCGCCACCATCCGGCCGGTGTCCACGGCCGCCGGATCGAGCCGCACCAGCGGCTGGTAGTGCAGCGTGACCTCCCCGTTCTCCCATGCCTCGGGCATCGCGGTGGCCAATGCGTACCTGGTTCGCTGCTCGGCGTCGGCAACTGGGTCGAACAGATCCCACTGGCCGCGGCCGGTTCGCTGGGCGCGGTGCAGCGTCGCCTCCGCGGCGCGGATCAGCTCCCTGGGGTCGGTCTCCCCGGCGGTGCGCCTCGCGATGCCGACACACGCGGACACGGCCAGCCCGCGGCCGGCGAGGTAGACCGGCTCGGATAGCACAGCGTTGATACGTGCGGCGAAAGCGGCGGCGTTGGGTGTGCTCGGCGATTCCTCGATGAGGATCGCGAACTCGTCGGCGTCGAACCGGGCGACGAAGGCGCGCTCCTCGCCGACCAGCGATTCGAGCCGCTCGGCGACCGATCGCAGCAGGAGGTCACCGATGCCGATACCGAGGCCGTCACTGATGACGCCGAAGCCATCCAGGTCGATCTTGCAGAGCATCACGGCGGCGGTGGGCTCCCGCTCGAGCACTGCTTCGGTGTGGATCGCGAAGGCCAGCCGGTTGGGCAGGCCGGTCAGCAGGTCATGCAGCGACTGATACCGCACCCGCTGCTCGAGGAGCTGCTGATCGGCGACGTCCTCGACGATCGTGACGTGGTGCATCGGGATACCCACCGGGTCGCGCAGCAACGAGACGGTCAGGGCGACCCCGGTGGTGTCCCCGCGCGCGGTCAGCGCGGTGACTCTGCGCTGGAAACATCGCCGCTTGCCGTCGGTAACCGCCTGATAAGCGGCTCGCAGCACCGCAGCGTCATCGGGCTGGACCAGCTCGGCGACGTTGCGCCCAGCGAGGTCAGCGGGCGGGAGGTGCAGGATCTCGGTCAGCGCGCCGTTGGTCTCGGTGACCGTGCCGTCCAGCCCGCTGATCATCATTCCCACCGGCGCGGAGTCGAACACCTCCCGGAACCACGCCATCTGCTGCGTGAGGGTTCGACGGCGCAGCGCGGTGACATATCCGGAGGTCAATGCACCGAGCAGGGACATGACCTTGCCGGGCAGTCCGTCGACGGTATTCAGATCACGCTGCCCGAGCAGGGCATTGCCGAGGATTTCCACCGTGCGTCCCAAGCACTGCTCGCCGGTGAAGCCCCGAGCCACCAGCTTCGCGCCGACTTCGGTCCCGGCCTCCGGGCAGAAGTGCTCCTGCCGCAGCGCATCGATCAGCCGATCGAGCTGTTCAAGCAGGCATTCCTCGATCCGCTCACCTGGTAGCGGCACCTCGGCGGTCGGGCTCACTGCGTCCGACCAGGTACGAGCCAGTCCCGCCAGCGAACTACGCTGGTCGGGGCTGTCCATCTGGCTTATCCACCACCCAGCGTGCGTCGCGGGGCTGATCGGCCCAGCACAGCCGATAGTGTACCGATGCAATCGCGCTGAACTGGTCATTTTTCCCCTAACCGGGGGGCGTTTCGCGACCAGTACCCTGCGCACCGTGCGAGTTCTCGTGATCGGTGCCGGTGCCCGCGAGCACGCCCTGGTGCTGGCGCTGGCCAACGACGTGGCGGTCACCGCGGTGGCCTGTGCGCCCGGTAATGCCGGCACCGCGGCGCTGGCGGAGCAGCTTGCGGTGGACGTCACCGATCCGGACGCGATCGCGAAGCTGGCCAGTTCGTGGTCGGCGGATCTGGTGGTGATCGGTCCCGAGCTCCCGTTGGTGGCCGGGGCGGCCGACGCCGTGCGGGCCGCCGGCATCGCTTGCTTCGGACCGTCAGCCGGTGCCGCGCGGATCGAGGGGTCCAAGGCCTTCGCCAAGGACGTGATGACCGCCGCCGGGGTACCCACCGCGCGCAGCGAGCTGGTGGACAACCCCGGTCGGCTGGATGCGACGCTGAACCACTTCGGACCACCATGGGTGGTCAAGGACGACCGGCTCGCGGCCGGTAAGGGAGTGGTGGTCACCGAGGATCTGGAAGTGGCCAGGGTGCACGCGCTGACGCTGCTCGACGACGGCCACCCAGTGCTGCTGGAGTCCTACCTCGACGGTCCGGAGATCTCGCTGTTCTGCCTGGTCGACGCCAACGCCACGGTGGTGCCGCTGCTACCCGCCCAGGATTTCAAGCGAGTCGGCGACGGCGACGCCGGCCCGAACACCGGCGGGATGGGCGCCTACGCCCCACTGCGGTGGGCGCCGGAGTCGCTCACCGCCGACGTGGTGCGCCAGATCGTGGCGCCGGTGGTGGCCGAGCTGGCCCAGCGCGGCGTGCCGTTCACCGGGTTGCTGTACGCCGGCCTCGCGCTGACCACTGCAGGGCCGCAGGTGATCGAGTTCAACTGCCGCTTCGGTGACCCGGAGACCCAGGTCGTGCTGGCGCTGCTGCGGACGCCGCTGGCCGGATTGCTGATGGCCACCGCCACCGGTGCGCTGGCCCAGCAGCCGCCACTGCAGTGGGACTCCGGCGCCGCGGTCGTGGTCGTGCTGGCCGCCGAGGGTTATCCCGGCACTCCCCGGATCGGGGATGTGATCACCGGTGCGGAGCGCCCCGGGATACTGCACGCCGGCACCCGCCGCCGCGACGACGGGGCCGTCGTGTCGGCCGGTGGGCGGGTGCTCTCGGTGGTCGGAACCGGTGCCGACCTCGCGGCCGCGCGCGAGCACGCCTACCAGCGCGTCCAGCAGGTTCGCCTACCGGGGGGGCACTACCGCAGCGATATCGGATTGCCCGCGACGCGCCGCGAGAATGGCCGGTTCGTGGCTCGTTGACGCGATAGCCTCCCGTCGATCATTTGCGGGAGTGGAGGCTGAGCAAGACGATGGTCATATGCGACCGCCAAGGCGAGCTACTGCTGCTGACGCTGTCGCCGGAAGGAGTTCGCTTCCTCCGCGAACAGTGGTCTTGGCTGCGCGAGCTGGTGCGCTGGCAGCTAGCCGGTTGCACCGATGATCCGCTGGCTCAGGTCACTGGACTGCCGGTACCCATCGGCACCATCGACGGTCGGCTCGCCTACGTCGTGGACTACTGGTGCGGCACGAAGGAAACCGGTCCGGTCCGTCAGCTCTGGGAGGGCTGGGTCTTACACGACCTCGAGCACAGCCTGACCCGGGTACTGGGAACGCTACCCAGGCATGGCGGTGTGGTGCAGCTGCCCGGCCATGGTTACCCGTCCGCCGCCGAATGGGGGTGGATGCTGGAGACCCTGCACGTGGTGCTGGACGTCTCCGGTCGGGTCAGTATCTCGGGTTCGCCGGACCGGATCCTGCCACCGGCGCCGTCGGCTCAGGACACCGAAAGCTATCGCCGCAGCCTGCGCTGGCTGGAGCTGGTGATCGACGCGCTGGCCCAGGCGCAGCGATCCACCCCAGCCGACAGCCCGACGGACAACACGTGTTGAGCACTCCAGACGAAGTCGACATCACTGGGCAAGCCCGAGAGCCGGTGTGGGATCCGACGCTCGGCATCCCGGTCGAGATCACCTGGCAGGGCACCCCGACGCACCGGCTGGTCACCATCGGTGACTCACTGACCCATGGGTTCGCCAGTGGTGCGGTGTATCAGACCGACCTGTCCTACTCAGCGATCATCGCTGACGAGCTGGGCTGGGATGGGCTGCGTTACCCGCGCTACGGCGGCCCAGGCGGGCTTCCACTGAATTTCGAGCTGTTGATGCGCGAGCTCGAGCAGCACTTCGGCGCCACGCTGGACTGGTGGGAGCTGCCGATGGCGCTGTTTCGCGGCCGGCAGTTCATGGATCAGGTGGAGGACTACTGGGAGCGGGGGGCCGGCTCGGTACTGCCCGAGCAGCTAGCCACCAACCACGTGCTCGCGGTCTACGGCTGGGGCCTGCGCGACGCCCTGGATCGCACCGCGGAGAGCTGCGCGGCCGAAATAGGAGCGGCCTCCGACGATCTGGTGCACCAGGTCGTGCAGAACCACGGCGCTCGGGCGGCGCTGCGCGTGCTGCCCCGAGCCACCGAAGCCGATTACCGCCGCACGGTCTTCGACGCCGCCGCTGCGCTCGGCGCCGAACAAGGAGATGATCCGGACCACGGGATCGAGACGCTCGTGGTGTTCCTCGGCGCGAACAACGCGCTGGGGGCAGTGACTGACCTGAAGGTGGTGTGGAGCGGACCAGGCTATGACGACCTGGCGCGCAACACTGCATTCACGGTGTGGCGGCCCAGTGACTTCATCGCCGAGCTCGCCTACGTCGTGGCCAAGGTGCAGCAGATCCGCACCCGGCATGTCATCTGGTGCACGGTCCCGCACGTGACCATCGCGCCGCTCGCCCGAGGGGTGGCCGGCAAGGTGACACCGGGCTCGCGGTACTTCCCCTACTACACCCGCCCGTGGATCTCCGATGGTGATTTCGACGCCGCCCGTGATCCGGCGATCACCGAGGAGCAGGCCCGGGCCGTCGACAGCGCGATCGATCAGTACAACGACGCGATCACCGCGGCGGTCGCCGACGCCCGCCGGCAGGGCCGGGACTGGTACCTGCTGGACATCGCCGGGCTGCTCGACCGGCTGGCCTGCCGCCGCTATCTGGACGACCCGCAGGCGCGTCCAACCTGGTGGCGCCCCTACCCGCTACCGCCTGAGCTGGCCGCGCTGTCCCCAGTACTGGATTCGCGGTTTCTCACCAGCGACGGCACCGGGCGGCGCAGCGGCGGGCTGTTCTCACTGGACGGAGTCCACCCGACCACGGTCGGGTACGGAATCATCGCCCAAGAGATGATCGACATCATGGTGCGCGCCGGGGTCACGTTCTATCAGCCCGACGGCCAGACGCCGCGAATCGGGCCGATCCGGGTCGACTTCACCCGGCTGATCCGCCGGGACACCTTGCTGACCCACCCCCCGACCAACGTGACCGACGGCCTGCGGGTACTCGGCTGGGCCGACGAGGCTCTCGACGCGTTCCGGCGCGTCATCCCCTTCTAGCGCCGCGCACCCTTCTAGCGCCGCGCAGTCGTCTATCGGGCGCTGGCTCGTTCGATAGCCCGAGCGAAGACCGGCAGCGACTGTTCCACCATCTCGTCGGTCGCGGTCAACGAGATACGGAAGTAGCCCGGCAGCTCGACGACATGACCGGGCAGGACGAGGACTCCCTCTTTGGCCAGATGCGCGCAAAAGGCTCGGTCATCGGCTAGTGGCGCCCTCGGTAGCAGATAGAAGGTGCCTTCCGGAACCTGTACCTCGTAGCCCTGCTCCCGCAATACCGACACCATGTGGTCGCGACGGCGTTCGATCGCGGCGACGTCGATGAGCAGGCCATCGATGTCAGGCAGGGCGTACTGCATGACCGCGTCCGGCATCGTCCCGAAGATAAAGTTGAGCAGCGCGCGACGGACCACGTCGGCCTCTGGCAGGCCAGGCGCCAGAGCCAGGAAGCCGAGCCGTTGCCCCGGTGCCAGCGCGCTCTTGCTGTAGGTGTGGGCGAGCATCGAATACGGGTGGAACAGACCGGGGCTGGGGAAGCTGCGACCGTCGAAGAGGATGCGGCTGTACGCTTCATCGGAAATCACCCAAATGGGACGTCCATATTTATCGGCCGCGCCTGCCAAACCTTCCGCCAGGCGCTCAAGGACGGCGGCCGGGTAGATCCGTCCCGTGGGGTTGTGCGGGGTGTTGACGATGACGGCTCGGGTCCGTGGGCCCAGCGCTGCCACGATGGCTTCGACGTCAAGGTCGAAAGCTGGCGGTTCGAGCCGGACGCGGACCGGTGTTGCGCCGCTGGCGAGGATCATCGCCTCGTAAAAGAACCACGGTGGGCTCAAGAAGACGACCTCGTCACCGGGGTCGACCACGGTACTGAGAGCCAGTGCGATGGCGCCGCCGGCACCGCGGGTCAGGAACACGTCCTGGGCAGCGAATTCCACGCCCAGCTCGATTGTCAGCGAGGCTGCCGCCGCCCGCCGGGCGGGCTCGTGCATCGGACGGTAGGCGAACGAGTCGGTCGAGGTCGGAACGCTCCATCGCCGCAGTGCTTCGACGAAGCCAGGCAGGGTCGGCTCCTGCGGGTTGCCCGCCATGAAGTCGGCAATCACCGGCCGCGCACCCTGGGGCGGTGGTTGCGTCAGCGCCTCGAAGAAGGGACCCAGGGCCCGTTGCACCGCTTCGACTTGCCTTGCGACGACCATAGCGACCTCCTGCCGGCACTCGTGGACACCAAGACCATCCTTACCGATCAGTGCACCCGGCGTCCGGCTCGAAATACCGCGACAACGTCGTGAACGGCACGGATGTCGACGAGCGGGTCGCCGGTGACCGCGAGCAGGTCAGCGTCAGCCCCCGGGATCAGCTGGCCCTTGCGACCGGTGAGCCCGCAGGCGTCCGCGGCAACCGAGGTGGCCGAGCGCAACGCCTCGACGGTGGTCATTCCGAGTTTGGTGAGGTCGGCCAGCCCGTAGGGCAGCACATCGTGCGGCTTGATCGGGCCTCGTGAGTGGGAAACAGTGTTATAACACTGTTTCCCACTCACGAGCTCGTAGGCTGCCTTGATGATCCCCGACGTGTTGGCGGCGCGGTATGCCTCGGCTGAGCTGGTCCGGCTGTGGTCTCCGGAGCACAAGGTCGTGCTGGAGCGAGAGCTGTGGCTGGCGGTCCTGCGCGCCCAGACCGATCTAGGCGTGCCGGTAGGGCAGCATGTGCTCGACGACTACCAGCGGGTCGCGTCCACCGTCGACCTCGCGTCGATCGCCCAGCGGGAACGGGTGACGCGCCATGACGTCAAGGCGCGGATCGAGGAGTTCAACGCGCTGGCCGGGCACCAGGAGATCCACAAGGGGTTGACGTCGCGGGACATCACCGAGAACGTCGAGCAGCTTCAG
>DASUII010000212.1:0-14815 GCA_036279835.1 Pseudonocardiaceae bacterium | reverse complement strand
GATTGAGCGGGACGATCACACCGTCCGCATCACGATGAACCGTCCGCAGCGGCGCAACGCGCTATCCGCTGATCACCTCGTCGAGCTGCGCGACGCGTTCACCGAGGCGGGCCGGTCGGACGCCACCGGCATCGTGCTCGGTGCCCAGGGCACGGTGTTCTCGGCCGGTCATGACTTCGCCGACGTGTCCTCGCGCGACCTCGCGGGGGTCCGGGATTTGCTGGCACTGTGCACTGACGTGATGCGCACCATCCAGTCGGTTCCGCAGGTTGTCGTCGCCCGAGTGCATGCGCTGGCCACCGCTGCGGGTTGTCAACTGGTGGCCTCCTGTGATCTTGCGGTGGCGGCCGAGTCGGCAGAATTCGCGTTGCCCGGCGGCAAGGGCGGCTGGTTCTGCCATACGCCAGCGGTGCCGGTTGCCCGGTCGATCGGGCGCAAGCGGTTGATGGAGATGGCGCTGACCGGCGACATGGTGGACGCCCGCACCGCCGAGCAATGGGGATTGATCAACCGGGTGGTCCCGGACGCCGAGCTCGACGCCGCGGTGGACGACCTGCTCGCCCGCGCCACGCGCGGCAGCCGCACGAGCAAGGCGCTGGGCAAAAAGACCCTCTACGCGCAGCTCGATCGTCCGGAGGCTGACGCCTATGCCATCGCGTTGGAGATGATGGCCGCCGCGTCCCAGACCGAGAGCGCCAAGGAGGGTATGGCGGCCTTCCTGGCAAAGCGCCGGCCAGCCTGGCCGGACTAAGGAGGTCGTGAGTGGCACGAGGTGCCAGAACACCGTTACGCACTCACGAGCGCTAGCGTGCACCTCGTGCGTCTTGTGATCGCTCGTTGCCAAGTGGACTACGTGGGGCGGCTGACCGCGCACCTGCCGATGGCGCTGCGGCTGCTACTAGTCAAAGCGGATGGATCGGTGAGCGTGCACGCCGACGGCGGGGCCTACAAGCCGTTGAACTGGATGAGCCCGCCGTGCACGCTTACCGAGCTGCCGGGCCGCTGGACGGTCACCAACAGGGCCGGTGAACAGCTGATCATCGAGATCGACGAGGTGGTGCAGGACTCGCGTCACGAGCTCGGGGTGGATCCCGGGCTGATCAAGGACGGCGTCGAAGCGCACCTGCAGGTCCTACTCGCCGAGCACACCGCGACGCTGGGCCCCGGATTCACCTTGATCCGCCGCGAATACCCCACCGCGATCGGGCCGGTCGACCTGCTGTGCCGGGATGCCGATGGCGTGACAGTGGCAGTGGAGATCAAGCGTCGGGGAGAGATCGACGGTGTGGAGCAGCTCACCCGGTACCTGAACCTGCTCAACCGCGACCCGCAGCTCGCGCCGGTCCGCGGGGTGTTCGCCGCCCAGCAGATCAAGCCGCAGGCGCACACGCTCGCCACCGACCGTGGAATCCGCTGCGTCACCGTCGACTATGACGAGTTGCGAGGTGCCGAAAGCCTTGAGCTCCGGCTGTTCTGACCGCTAGCAGCGGAGTGGATTGTGTAGTGGGGTGCGGGTGGGATCGATGATTGCGGGTGGGATGAATTCCACGTGGCCGTGGTGGATGAGGATTTCCCAGCCGGTGTGGTGCACGTGTCGGTGGTGGGTTTCACAGAGCAAGACGCAGTTTTCTACAGTGGTTTCGCCATCATCGATCCAGTGTCGACAGTGATGCGCCTGACACATTCCTGGCGGCCGATCGCAGCCCGGAAAAACACATCCGCGATCTCGCGCGACAAGTGCACGGCGAATGGACAGCGGGACGGTTCGCATGGCCCGTCCAACGTCGAGGGGTTCTGATTTCCCACCCATGACAACTGGAATGATTTTCGCATCACAGGCCCACCTCCTCGCCTCGGCAGCACTGATATGCGTGCCGTAGTCCAGGGTCGCGACCCCGAGGCCGGTGCGCAGCGCATCCCAATCAATGGTGACGGTCAGGTGGGGTGGCTCCCCGGCGGTGCTGGGGCAGTCCTGCGCGGCGCGGGCCAGCCCGCAGACCTCCAGCAGAGCATCAGCGTTGCGTTGCGCAGTGGTGCGGGTGTCGGGGATGGCGTCGGTGGTGGGCCGCGGTGCGGCGAGTTGTTCGATCAAGGACCGGAATGCGGCGCGGTGCTCGGGTTCGAGATGGCCTTCCAGGCCGAGCCGGCCGTCGCGGCGGTCCCACAACCGCAGTTCCCCGGCGGCGGGGGCGGGCTGTGGGTCGTCACGAGGTTCGGGGCCGTCGGGATCGAGGTGAGCCAGGATGTGCTGGCCGATCCGGTACAGCGACGTGGAATTAAACGACCGGGCATGACGAGCCAGCTCCGCTTCCGCGGTCTCGCGGTCGTCGGTGCTCACGTCGGTGGGGATCGCACCCATCGTCTCGGTGATCACCCGGACCTGCGCCGGGCCGATTTCCCCCACGGCCAACGCCGCAGCGGTGTTCGGCAGCACCGGGGCGAGGATCTCACCGGTCAGCGCACGGCGCGGGGCGAGTTGGGCGGAGTGACTGACTCGGGTGCCGGCCTCGCTGGGGGACAGGTTCAGCATCCCGGCGAGGAGTTGTTTGGTGTTGCGGAACCCGGCGGTGACCGCGACATTGCGGGATTCTAGTTCCGCGACCGTATCCAGCATCACCGAATACACCATCCGCGACACCGATTCAATATCCCGAACGTGCGCCGGCAACCCCGCATCATCGCACTTGACGATCGCATGACGCCACTGGTCGAGACAAGCGGACATCGCCTGCCTCGGATCCAGCTGGGTCTCCATCACCCCACCATTGTCGCACCCACCCCTGACAACCTCAGGCTACAACTGCCGTCGACGAAAGGATGTCAGTGATTCGGTCGAAAGGACGACGAACGGTGTGAGGAGATCTATGGACCTGTTGATTGATCGGCGCGGCAGGCGGCCATGCGGACGCTTACGCAGGCAGCGTAACATCGGGGAGCTCGATGAATTCGATGCAGCCCGAAGCACATGATTCGGTGCGGAATCAGGGGGGAGCATGAATTCGACAGCGGTGGTTTCCCAGGTCACTTGTTGTCTCCAGCCTTCTCGTCGCGGAACTTCGGGAATTGAAGGTTCACAACCGAGCTGGTTACTGAGTCGACTAGCTCCGTTAACGAGGGCTCGATGGTAGCTCCACTGAGCAGCTGAGTACTGGTTGTGCGGCGGAAAATGCTCCGGGACCCCACCGGCGAACCACTACGGATGCATCTGCACGTTCGGCGCTAACGCCCGTACCCTTCGGTAACAGGCCGAGGCGGGGAGAGGACGGCGATGGCTCAGACTGTGGACAGCGGCCAGCTGCAGAACCGCTTCGCGTCAACGGACCCGCGAACCGGCGAGGTCGTCGACTATCACCAGGTGGATGACGAGGCGGCGGTGCGGGCGGCCGTCGTCCGCGCCCGCGAGGCGGCTGCCTGGTGGGGCGGGCTCGGGTTCGCCGAACGCCGCCGCCGGCTGCTGTCCTGGCGCTCGGCGCTGACCCGGCGGATCGACGAGTTGGCCGGGCTGATCACTGCAGAGACCGGCAAGCCGCGCGACGATGCCCGGCTGGAATGCGTGCTCGTGGTCGCCCACCTGAATTGGGCCGCGCGCCACGCCGAGAGGGTGCTGCGCCGCACGAAAGTGGCGTCGGGCCTGTTGATGCTTCATGAGGCATCGACGGTGGAGTACCAACCCTATGGCGTGATCGGCGTGATCGGACCGTGGAACTATCCCGCCCACACCCCTATGGGGTCGATCAGCTACGCGCTGGCCGCCGGCAACGCCGTGGTGTTCAAGCCCAGCGAGCTGACCCCCGGAGTGGGCCGCGCGCTGGCCGACAGCCTCGCTCGGGTGGTGCCCGAGCACCCGCTGCTGCAGGTGGTCACGGGTTTCGGCGAGACCGGTATGGCGTTGTGCCGGGCCGGAGTGGACAAGCTGGCGTTCACCGGATCCGCGGCCACCGCGAAGAAGGTGATGGCGACCTGCGCCGAAACGCTCACCCCAGTCGTACTGGAATGTGGCGGTAAGGACGCGCTGTTGGTCGATTCCGACGCCGACCTCGCCGCGGCCGCCAACGCCGCGGTCTGGGGTGCGATGGCCAATGCCGGGCAGACCTGCGTCGGGGTGGAGCGGGTGTATGTCGTCGACGACGTCGCCCAGGAGCTCACCGATCGGATCGTTGCCCAGACGCGGCGGCTGCGGACCGGTGGCGAGCCGAGTGCTGATCTCGGTCCGATCACCAGGCCGGACCAGGTCGAGGTGATTCGTGGTCACCTCGCCGACGCGCTGGCTCGTGGTGGCACGGCGCTGGTCGGCGGTGCCGAATCAGTTCGCGCGCCCTACGTGGAGCCGGTCGTGCTGGCTGACGTACCAGACACCTCCACCGCCGTGACCGACGAGACCTTCGGCCCGACTGTCACCCTGCATCGGGTCGCGAATCTCGACGACGCGGTCGGGCGGGTCAACGCCGGGCGCTACGGGCTGGGTGCCGCGGTCTTCTCCGGTCGCCGCGGTACGGAGATCGCCGGCCGGTTGCGGTGCGGGATGGTCGCGGTGAACAGCGTCATCTCCTATGCCGCGGTACCGGCGTTGCCCTTCGGTGGGATCGGCGATTCGGGATTCGGGCGGGTCCACGGTGCCGACGGTCTGCGCGAGTTCACCCGGGTTCAAGCGGTCACCCGGCGCCGATTCCGTCCTCCGGTGCAGGTGCTCACCTTCGCCCGACCAGCCTGGGCGATCCGGTTCTTAGTGCGGATCGTCCGGGTGCTCTACGGTCGTTGAGTACGGCGCCCTGGGCAACGTCGCGGGAGGCAAAAGATGGCAGGACAGGTCAAGACGGTCGGCGTAGTGGGTATGGGCACGATGGGTGCCGGAATCGCCGAGGTGCTCTCCCGCACCGGGCTTGAGGTGGTGGCGGTCGAAGTCGACGCCGACGGCGTGGCTCGGGGTCGTGGCCATCTCGAACACTCCACCGGACGAGCTCTGGAGCGTGGCAAGCTCGACGCGTCGAGCCGCCGCGAACTGCTTGACCGGATCCGCTTCACCACGAAGTTGGCGGATCTGGCCGAGGTAGACCTCGTCGTGGAGGCCGTACCCGAGCGCCTGGACCTCAAGAGCCAGATCTTCACCGAGTTGGACGGGATCGTGCGCAGCGATGTCGTGCTGGCCTCGAACACGTCCAGCCTGTCGATCACCCAGCTCGCGGTGCAGACCAAACGGCCGGACAGGGTGATCGGGTTGCATTTCTTCAACCCGGCACCGGTATTGAAGCTGGTCGAGGTGGTGCGCACGGTGGTCACCGATCCCGAGGTGATCAGCGACATTACGGTTCTCGCGGAGACGCTGGGCAAGACCCCGGTGGTGGCCGGCGATCGGGCCGGGTTCATCGCCAACGGGTTGCTGTTCGGTTACCTCAACCACGCCGCACGCATGTTCGAGCAGCGCTACGCGACGCGGGAAGATCTCGACGCCGCGATGCGTTACGGCTGCGGGTACCCGATGGGTCCGCTGGCGCTACTGGACCTGATCGGCCTGGACACCGCCTACGAGATCCTCGACGCGCTGTACCGGCAGTCCCGGGATCGGCTGCACGCCCCGGTACCGGTGCTCAAGCAGATGATCACCGCCGGGTTGCTCGGTCGCAAGTCGGGCCGCGGCTTCTACACCTACGCGGGGCAGGACTCCTCGACGGTGGTACCCGACGCCGCCACCCCGTCCGGTGAAGAATCCGGCGTCCAGACTCGCCCGATCGGCACGGTGGGCGTGGTGGGCACCGGGACGATGGCCACCGGCATCGTCGAGGTGCTGGCCAAGGGCGGGCACGACGTGATCGTCCGCGGTCGCAGCGACGGCCGCACCAAAGACGCGGTCGCGGCGATCACCCGCTCGCTGGACAAGGCCGTCAACCGCGGCAAACTCGCTGAATCTGATCGCGACGCCGCCCTGGCCCGGATCACCACCACCACGTCGTTGGACGACTTCGCCAACGTCGACCTGGTGGTGGAGGCGGTAGCCGAGGAGCTGGACGTCAAGCGCGGGATTTTCGCCACCCTGGACGACGTGTGCAAGCCGGGCGCGATCCTGGCGACCACCACCTCCTCGCTACCCGTGGTCGAGTGCGCTGCCGCCACCTCCCGGCCGGGCGACGTGGTGGGGATGCACTTTTTCAACCCCGCACCGGTGATGAAGCTGGTTGAGGTGGTATCGACCATCGCCACCACCGCTGATGTCGCCGCCACCGCCCGTAGTCTGGCCCGTTCATTGGGCAAGGTGCCGGTGTCCTGCGGAGACCGTGCCGGGTTCATCGTCAACGCGTTGCTGTTCCCCTACCTCAATGACGCGGTGCGGATGTTGGAGGCGCATTACGCGTCAGCCGACGACATCGACACCGCGATGAAGGTCGGCGCCGCGCTGCCGCTGGGTCCCTTCGCGTTGCTCGACGTGGTCGGCCTGGACGTCTCGCTGGCCATCCAGCGCAGCCTCTACCAGGAGTTCCGCGAGCCCGGATTCGCCCCGGCCCCGCTACTGGAGCACCTCGTTACGGCCGGCCTCCTCGGTCGCAAAACCCGCAAGGGCTTCCGCGACTACTCGTGAGTGGCAAACAGTGTTATAGCACTCAACGCCACTCACGAGCCGGTACATCTGCGACTTGGCGGCACGCCGATCACGGTCGAGGACGTTCAAGGCGCACTGATCAGGCTACTGATCCGTCGAGGAGTGCGTCCTGATCAGGCTCTTCGCCAGCTGGGAATCATCGCCGCGCAGCCGCGGCACGAGTTCTGGCCCGACGAGGTGCCGTTCACTGACGTTGCCCTGACCGGTGTGCTCGGTCCTCGGCAGGTCACCGATGCCTACCTCGCTGCGCTCGCCCGTTCCCGCACGGGTCGGCTGGCCACCTTCGACAAGGGCCTCGCACAGCTACACACCGACGTGGCGCACCTTGTGCCCACGGGCTGACCGCACCTCGCTCAGCCGCAACAACCGCCGCCGCAGCAGCCGCCCGACGGGGGCGCAGCGCGTCGGGGTTGGCTGGTAGGGGAGGGTGCCGCACTTGACAATGCGACGGTGGACAGCAGCCGGACGGTGTCGTCGTGCCCATCGGGGCACCGGGCGGGGTCTCGCGAGGCGGTCATCGGCCGGCTGAGCTCAAAGGTCGTCGAGCACTCTCGGCACCGGAACTCGTAGCGCGGCATGTGTCCCACCGTACCGGTACTACCGTGGGTTGTTATGCCTCGCCGTAACGTCCCACGCCGCGCTCGCGGCGCCGTCCCACCTCCGGTGGTGGGCGGGACCGGTTGGGCGCACCGGGAGAGCGGCGAAGACGGGGAGTGGGTGGTCCGGTCGGTCCCGGGTGAGCAGGCGATCAAGAACTACCGCTGCCCGGGTTGTGACCACGAGGTCCGGGCCGGCACTGTGCACGTGGTCGCCTGGCCCGCGCACGAGCAAGGCTCTTCGGCCGACCGGCGGCACTGGCACACCGGTTGCTGGACTGCTCGGACCCACCGGGGCCCTACCCGCAAACACTGGTGAGCTCAGCCCCGCGTGGACTGATCACCGGCAAGCGCATCATCTTCGACCGGATCGGGCTCCAGGCGCTGCATCGCCTCGTCCAGCTTCGAGCTCACGGACTGTAGCTGGCCGGTGAGCTGCCGGCGCACGGTGCGCAGCGCCGTCACCCGCCGAGTGGCATCCTGCACCCGAGCGACCGCTGTCTGGTCGGCCTCGGTCACCAGCCGCCGGGCCACGTCGGTGGCCTCGTCGACGCGCCGCTTCGCCTCGGCCTTGCTGCTTGCCTGCTCCTGCGCCAGCTCGCGGTTGGCGTCCCGACGCCGGGTTGACATGGTGATGTCGAAGTCCTCTTCGGTCTGCTGCCGACGGGCCGCGGACTCGGCGTCGAGCTGCTCGGCTCGCCGCTTCGCCAGCGCCTGGATCTCTTCGGCCCGACGATGGGCGTCGGCGATGGCTCGCTGGTGCTCGGCCTCCATCACGGTGCGCCGCCGCTGCGCTTCCGCGATCATCTGTTCGTATCGGGCGCGCAGCTTGTCGGCTTCACGCTCCGCTTCGGCCCTGGTCGCGGCGGCGGCAGCGGTGGCTTTGGTGTGGATCTCCGCGACCTCGCTCTGGGCCGTCCGCAGCATCCGCACCACGCGTTCGCTCATGCCCTCGACGGTGGTCGGCGGCGCGGCGAGCCGCTTGATCTGGGCGCAGAGGTCATCGATTTCCCCGCGAGCCACCTCGAGTGTGCGGGCGAGTTCCGCAGCCTGCGCGGCGCCGGCGTTGCGATCAGCTACCGCGATCTGCAGATCGGCCCGCAGCTGTTCAAGCTGGTAATCTACCTGCGCGCAGTCGTATCCACGGCGGACGATATCGAACGTGGATCTCATCGGAAGCAGATCACGATCGTCGACTGAGCCCATGGGGCCAGGTTACTCGGGTGCTGGTGAGCAGCGGTAAGCCGTTCCAGCGGTCAAACGCCTCGGAAGCGGTTGATATCTGCCAGGTGGATCTCGCGGAGTTCCGGGTTCCGTATGCCCAGCCCCTCTTCTGGGGCTAGACACAACACACCGACCTTGCCCTGGTGAATGTTGCAGTGCATGTCGTGAGCGGCCTGCCCGGTCTCCTTGAGTGGGTAGACGCGGGACAGCGTCGGGTGGACCTTGCCCCTGGCGATCAGTCGGTTGGCCTCCCATGCCTCACGGTAATTAGCGAAATGCGATCCCACAATCCGCTTGAGGTTCATCCAGAGGTAGCGGTTGTCGAACACGTGAAGGAAGCCTGAGGTGGAGGCGCAGGTCACGATCGTGCCGCCCCTCTTGGCGACGTAGACGCTGGCACCGAAGGTCTCCCGCCCCGGGTGCTCGAACACGATGTCGGGGTCGTCCCCGCCGGTCAGCTCGCGAATCTTGGAGCCGAACCGCTTCCACTCTTTCGGATCCTGGTTGTGCTCGTCCTTCCAGAACTTGTAGCCCTCGGCGTGGCGGTCGATGACCAGTTCGGCGCCCATCCGCCGACAGATCTCGGCTTTCTCGGGGCTGGAGACCACGCAGACCGGGACGCCGCCGCCGCCCAGGGCCATCTGGGTGGCGTAGGAGCCCAAGCCGCCCGACGCGCCCCAGATGAGCACCGTATCGCCCTGTTTGAGGTCTGCGCCGTTGCGCGAGACCAACTGCCGGTACGCGGTGGAGTTGACCAACCCCGGGCTTGCCGCCTCCTCCCAGGTGAGGTGAGCCGGCTTGGGCATCAGTTGGTTGGACTTGACCAAGGCGAGCTCAGCGAGGCCGCCGAAGTTCGTCTCGAAACCCCAGATCCGTTGCTCGGGGTCGAGCATCGTGTCGTTGTGCCCGTCAGGATGTTCCAGCTCGACGGACAGGCAGTGCGCCACCACTTCATCGCCCGCCCGCCAGGCGTTGACCCCGGCGCCGGTGCGCAACACCACGCCGGCGAGGTCCGAGCCGACCACGTGGTAGGGCAGGTCGTGCCGGGAGGCCAAGGGGGAGGTGCGGCCGTAGCGCTTGAGGAATCCGAAGGTGGGCAACGGTTCGAAGATCGACGTCCAGACGGTGTTGTAGTTGATAGCGCTGGCCATCACCGCGACCAGCGCCTCGCCCGGCCCCAGCTCTGGGACTGCTACCTCGTCGAGGTGCAACGACAGCCGCGGATCCTTGTCCCGGCTGGGCACTCCGGCGAACATGTCGGCCTCATCAGCGTGGACCGTGATTCCCCGGTAACTCTCCGGTACTGGCAGTGAGCCGATGGCGTCGACGTCGTTGCTGAGAATGGCATCGAGGATCTGTTGCACTGTCGTCCCTTCGCTGTGCCCGCTTCCCGTTCAGGTCTAGCCGGCTACGCTGAGGCTAGGCGATAAATATATCAATCGCTATGGCCCCGACTGAGTGAGCGCGGTCGGCGAGGAGCGCACCTGCGGCGGATCAGTCAGCTGTGATCCTCGTTTGCTCTCTGGCCGGACTGATCAAACGTCTCAATGAGCCGACGCCGGTTCAACCAGCTCGACGAGAACGCCGCCGGCGTCCTTGGGGTGGATGAAGTTGATCCGCGAACCCGCGGTGCCGCGGCGGGGGACGTCGTAGAGCAGCCGTACTCCGGCGCTACGCAGTGCTGCCGTCGCCGACTCGATGTCGGTGACCCGGTAGGCCAACTGCTGCAGCCCAGGACCGCTGCGGTCCAGGAACTTGGCGATGGTGGAGTTCGGGCCCAGCGCGGCGAGTAGCTGCACCGCGGCCCCGGTGCCGGGATCGCCGGGCGCACGCAGCATACCTTCGCGCACCCCCTGCTCCTCGTTGATCTCCTCATGAACCAGCTCCAACCCGAACGTGGCGCGGTGAAATTCCACCGCGGCGTCGAAATCGGGCACTGCGATGCCCACGTGGTCGATCGCCGTGATGAACGGTTGGAGTTGCTGCATGGTTGGCAGCGTACGGCGCGGCGTCTGGGATTTCGATCGTGCTCAGCGTCACCTCCGCGCCGGACTCATCACAGTCTCGTCGTCATCGGGTGCGACGGCTGGTACGCGCGGTAGGGTCGAAGAACAGCCCTGATCACACGTTCCGGAGGTTAATCATGGCCGGTATGGTCGGTTCTGTCATCGTGGCCGGCGCCCGCACCCCGATGGGTCGCCTGCTCGGCCAGCTCAAAGACTTCTCGGGCGCCCAACTGGGCGGTTTCGCCATCAAGGCCGCGCTCGAACGTGCCGGCGTGGCGCCCGAGCAGGTGCAGTACGTGATCATGGGCCAGGTATTGACGGCCGGCGCCGGTCAGATCCCGGCCCGGCAGGCGGCGGTCAACGCCGGCATCGGTATGGACGTGCCGGCCCTGACGATCAACAAGGTGTGCCTGTCCGGGCTCAACGCGATTGCGATGGCCGATCAGCTGATCCGGGCCGGCGAGTTCGATATCATCGTGGCCGGCGGGCAGGAGTCGATGACTCAGGCGCCGCACCTGCTGGCCAAGTCGCGCGCCGGGTTCAAGTACGGCGACGTCACCATGATCGACCATATGGCCTACGACGGCTTGCATGACGCGTTCGACCAGGTCTCGATGGGCGCCTCCACCGAGAAGCACAACGGGCGCCACCAGCTGACCCGGGCTGAGCAGGACGAGTTCGCTGCGCAATCGCACCAGCGAGCCGGTCGCGCGGTGGCCAACGGCCTGTTTGCCGAGGAGATCACCCCGGTAAGCGTGCCGCAGCGCAAGGGTGACCCAGTCGTTGTGGCGGCCGATGAGGGCATCCGGCCCGACACCACCGCCGCGAGCCTGGGCAAGCTGCGCCCGGCGTTCGCCGCCGACGGCACCATCACCGCCGGGTCCTCGTCGCCGATCACTGACGGCGCCGCGGCAGTCGTGGTGATGAGCAAGGCCAAGGCGCAGGAACTGGGCCTGACCTGGCTGGCTGAGATCGGGGCGCACGGCATGGTGGCCGGACCCGACGATTCCAGCCTGCACGAGCAGCCCGCCAACGCGGTGCTGGCGGCCTGCGCAAAGGAGGGCATCGAGGTGACCGATCTCGACATCGTCGAGATCAACGAGGCGTTCGCCGCGGTGGGCGTGGTGTCCACCCGCAAGCTCGGTATCGACCCGGCGAAGGTAAACCCGAATGGCGGGGCGATCGCACTCGGTCACCCGATCGGCGCGTCCGGCGCCCGGCTGGCGCTGCACCTGGCAATGGAGCTCAAGCGGCGCGGTGGCGGGGTGGGCGCGGCGTCGTTGTGCGGTGGCGGTGGCCAGGGTGACGCGCTGATCCTGCGGGTGCCGGCGACCACCTAGCGTGAGCTCCCGCCGCCACGATGTCGGTGACCTGGTCGTTCGTGCCCGGCAAGGCCAGGCACGGGCAGTTGCCCGGCTGATCTCGCTGGTCGAGGACGGGGCGCCGGAGCTACGCGAGGTCGCCGCTGCGCTGGCCCGTGACACCGGGCGGGCCCAGGTCGTCGGGATCACCGGCGCGCCCGGAGTGGGCAAGTCGACCTCCGTCAGCGTGCTGATCACCGCACTGCGGGCGGCCGGCGAGAAGGTGGGAGTGCTCGCTGTCGACCCGTCCTCGCCGTTCTCCGGCGGGGCGCTGTTGGGCGACCGGGTACGGATGCAGGACCACGCGCTTGACGATGGTGTCTTCATCCGCTCGATGGCCACCCGGGGGCATCTGGGGGGCATTGCCTGGGCGACACCCCAGGCACTGCGGGTGCTCGACGCCGCGGGCTGCGATGTGGTGCTGGTGGAGACCGTGGGCGTCGGCCAGTCCGAGGTGGAGGTAGTCGCGCTGGCGGACACCACCGTGGTGCTGCTGGCACCCGGGATGGGTGATGGGATTCAGGCGGCCAAGGCGGGAATCCTCGAGGTCGCCGACGTCTTCGTGGTGAACAAGGCCGACCGCGAGGGCGCCGACCAGACCGTCCGCGATCTCAAGCACATGATCTCGCTCGGCCGGCAGGGGACGGCGGGTCCGAGCTGGCGCCCGCCGATCGTCCGCACCGTGGCCACCACGGCCGAAGGCATCGAGGACCTGCTAGCCGCGATCGAGGAGCACCGGGCCTGGATGCTGAGCCACGGTGCGCTCGACGCCCGCCGCCAGCGCCGCGCGGAGGCCGAGATCGAGACCATCGCCTTGGCGCAGCTACGCGGCAGGCTCGGCGACGTCCTACGCGGCAGTGCCCTGCCCGGCCTGGCCAAGCGGGTCGTCGTGGGCGAGTTGGACGTCTACCGCGCCGCCGACGAGCTGATTGCCGCCTTCGGCGGCTCGTGAGTGGGAAACAGTGTTATAGCACTCAATGCCACTCACGAGAAATCGCCGGCGGCCCGGCGCACCTCGGTGAGCAGCGCGGTGAGCTGTGCGATCTGAGCATCGTCGAGCCCGACGAGGCCGAAGTCGATGTCGGTGAGCGCCCCGGTGGCGATTTTCTGCCGCTGCCGGCCCGCTTCGGTGATCGTCACCACGGTGGTGCGCCGATCGGTGGGGTGGCCGTTGCGCTCCACGAGATGATCGGCCTGCAACCGGTCCACGATGTTGGTCACGCTGGTGGGGTGCAGCTGAAGCCGTTGCCCCATCACGTTCATCGGCAGGCTGCCCTGGCGCGAGAACACCAGTAGCACCAGCGCCTCATACCGGGCGAAAGTCAGACCGTGTGGGCGCAGCGCGGCATCCACTGAGGACTGCAGGATCTGCTGCACGCGCATGATGTTGGTGACCGCCGCCATCGTCGCGGCTGGTCCGATGCGGTCTTGCCATAACTGTGCGGCCCGATCGATCGGATCGAACGGCAACGGGTGATGCGACGGCATGGGTGCACAGTAGGCCACGCCCGCACGCCCGCAGTCTGGATGCAGAACGCGCCTCAGCGGGCCTGCTTAAGCGCGTTCTGCATCCAGACTGCGCATTAATGGGGAGGCGGCAAGTGGTTGGACGTCCTACTATTGGGAGGGCGACCAACGCAGGGGGTGGTTCGGATGGCGGGTTACGACGGGCGGCATGCGGATCCGCACGCCGGCCGGACACGCTGGCAGCGTCGTTACGCACAGGAGCAGGCGGCCGGACGGCTCCGGGACGCGGACTTCACCACCCTGTCGGGGGCCGAGGTGGACCCGGTGTATGGGCCGCGGGATGGAGACACGGTCGAGGGGTTCGAGCGGATCGGCTGGCCGGGTGAGTATCCGTTCACCCGAGGTGTGCACTCCAGCGGCTACCGGGGACGCACCTGGACGATCCGTCAATTCGCCGGATTCGGTACTGCCGAGCAGACCAACGAGCGCTATCACCAGATATTGCGCAACGGCGGGGGCGGGCTGTCAGTCGCCTTCGACATGCCTACCCTGATGGGCCGCGACTCCGACGATCCGCACAGCCTCGGTGAGGTCGGGCACTGCGGCGTGGCGATCGACAGCGCCGCCGACCTGGATGTCCTGTTCGAGGGTATCCCCTTAGGGCAGGTCACCACGTCGATGACGATCTCGGGTCCCGCGGTGCCGATGTTCTGCATGTACCTGGTCGCCGCTGAAAGACAGGGCGCCGATATCGGCAAGCTCAACGGCACCCTGCAGACCGACATCTTCAAGGAGTACATCGCTCAGAAGGAGTGGCTGTTCCCACCGCAACCGCACTTACGTCTCATTGGGGACCTGATGGAGTACTGCACGGACCAGATTCCGGCCTACAAGCCGTTGTCGATCTCCGGGTACCACATCAGGGAAGCCGGCGCGACCGCCGCGCAGGAGTTGGCCTTCACTCTCGCCGATGGCTTCGCCTACGTCGAATTGGGCCGCTCCCGCGGGCTCGATGTCGACCATTTCGCCAGCGGCCTGACCTTCTTCTTCGACGCCCACGTGGATTTCTTCGAAGAGATCGCAAAGCTCCGCGCTGCCCGCCGAATCTGGGCTCGCTGGATGCGCGACCGTTACGGCGCCACTAGTGACAAGGCGCAATGGATGCGTTTTCACACTCAGACCGCCGGCGTCTCGCTCACCGCCCAGCAGCCCTACAACAATGTCGTGCGTACCACGATCGAGGCGCTTGCCGGGGTGCTCGGCGGTACGAACTCGATGCACACCAACGCTCTGGACGAGACTCTCGCGCTGCCGTCGGAGCGGGCCGCGGAGATCGCCCTGCGCACCCAGCAGGTGATCATGGAGGAGTCCGGGGTGGCCAATGTGGTCGACCCGCTGGGCGGCTCTTGGTATGTCGAGGCACTGACAGACCGGATCGAGGCCGATGCCGAGCGTATCTTCGACCGGATCAAGGACATGGCCGTGGCCACGGTGCCCTCGGGCCAGCACCCGATCGGGGAGATGACGTCCGGCATCCTGCGCGGCATTGAGGACGGTTGGTTCACCGGC
>DASUII010000211.1:0-11667 GCA_036279835.1 Pseudonocardiaceae bacterium | reverse complement strand
TCCGCGAACTCGGCGAGGTCGGCGAACAACGCGGCGGTGTCCCGGCCGCGCAGCGCGGGAGAGTGGGTCACCGCGTCCTGCGACACCACAGCCGGATCGGCGGCGAACCAGTGCAGCCGGAACGAGGCGCGCAGCTCCGGCGACCAGGCGGCGGCCTCGGCGGAGGTGATCCCGTCCCGGTTCTTGGGAGCCGGGTGGTGCAGGTGACCCAGCAGCAGCGCCTGCTCGGCGTCCAAGAAAGCATCACGGCGCGAATCGTCGGATGTGCGCGGATTGACCCCGGTCCCGGATCGGTCTGGGCCGACCCCGGGCCCGGGCCGGGGCCGGGGCCGGGATAAGAATGCCGCAACTCGGCGCACCGAGTCGGCGGTCCGCTCGACCAGGTCAGCCAGCTCGCCGGGCGGGATGCCGCCGGGTAGTACCCCGCCACGGGCGATGGCCTCCGTGGCGACCAGTGCGATGGCGAGCACCGGGTCCGCCGGACCGGCGTCGGCGCCGTCGGTGCGCTGCAGCCGCACCGGGCCGAACCGGTGCCATCCGGTGATCGAGGCGTACCTCACGTGGGTGACCAGAGTCAGCCCGGTGGCCGGCAGCGCGACCTGTAGCGGGCCCGGACGCACCGGCATACCGGTCTCCCGGGTCCAGCAGCGCAGCAGCGCCTCCAGATGGGCGTGCTCGGCGGCGGATCGGGCCGAGCCGGAATGCAGCGGGTCAGCACCCGCGGCGCGGTCGGTGGTTCCGGTCATGACTGGTCCTCGTCGCGGCCCGCCGCAAGCACCGCGTCGAGCAGCGTGTCGATGTCATGCTGGTGGGCCGTCGGGTTGAGCAGGGTGAGCTTGAGACACACCGACGCCGGCGCGGTTGGTCCATCCAGCCGTACCTCAGTACGACCGACCAGGGCGCGTCCGCTGCGCAGCAGCCGTCGGCGCAGCGCGGAGTTCAGCGCGCTGTCGCCGCCGGCTCGCGATCCGCGGTACCGGAACACCACAGTGCTGAGCTGCGCGGGGGACACCAGCTCCAACGCGGGTTCGGTGTCGATCCGCCGCTGCGCGTGTCGGGCGAGGTCGTGACAAACGTCGATCATCGCACCCAGCCCGACGCGACCGTGCGCCAAAATCGTGGCGGCGATCTTGACTGTGTCCGGCCGGCGCGTCGTCTGCAGGCTGCGCCCCAGTAACCCGTCGTAGCCGGCCAGCGCGTCGTCGACCGGGTTGAGGTAGGCGACCTGGCGGTTCAGCGAGGTGAATCGGGCGGCATCGCGCAGGAGTACCGCACTAGCGGAGGCAGGCTGCCAACCGATTTTGTGCAGGTCCAGGGTGACCGAGTCGGCGGCGGACAGCCCCGTCAGCAGCGGAGCCATCCGATCGGAGAACAGCGCACCGAACCCGTATGCCGCGTCGACGTGCAGCCACACTCGGTGTTCGGCGGCCAATGCGGCAATCTCGGGTAGCGGGTCGATGGAACCGAAGTCCGTGGTGCCGGCGGTGGCCACCACCGCTACCGGAGTGACGGTAGCGCCCAGCTTCGTGAGCTGCGTCAGCTGTGCGGCCAAGGCGTCCGGGCGCATCCGGTAGCGGTGGTCTACTGGGACCGGGTGTACCGCGGTTTCGCCTAGGCCGAGCGCGGCGCAGGCCCGCTGCACCGAGAAATGTGCCACCTCGCTGGCCAACACCACCGGTCGTGACAGTCCGGCGACGCCGTCGCGGCGGGTGTCGACTCCGCACTGAGCGGCGGCATACTCCCTGGCCAGCAGCAGTGCTAGCAGGTTGGACATCGACCCGCCTGGAGTGAACACCCCGCTGGCGTCGGGGCTCCAACCCGTCATCCGGGTGAGCACCTCGACCACCCAGCCCTCGACGGCGAGGGTGGCGGGTCCGGAGTCATAGGTGTCCAGAGAGGAGTTGCCGGCGGTGGCCAGGGCGTCGGCGGCCACCGCCACGGTCAACGGCGGGGGTTGCAGATGTGCGGCGGCGTGCGGGTGGGACAAGTCCAACCCGTGCCTGGTCAGCGCCGTAGCCAGGCGCTGCAGTGCAGTGTCGGGGCCGCAGCCGTACTCGGGCAGTGCGGCCGGCCCAAGTAGGGCGCGGGTGGCGGCGAGGACCTCATGTGGAGCGCCGGGCGGTAGCGGACCGGCCGCGCGTGTCTCGGCGAGCGCGTCGCGCATGGTGCGGGCCACCAGGGTGATGAGCTCGTTCAGACCCTCCCTGCTGCCGGCCAGCGCGCTCGGGGGGAGAGCAGGCGCGACGTCGTCGTCTCCGGTTGCTGTAGCGGATTGGTAGGGGGCCGTGGCGGCCGGGATCACGGATCCTCCGAGGCGGTTCAGTCGTCGATCGTTTAGGAGAGGCTAACCACAAGACTGGGACGCTCCAGCCGGGGTGCTCGGATCTCGGTGCCACGCGGTAGCCTGTCGGCCCATCACCGCCCGCGGCGCTGCAGGTCGCCGCGGTCGGTCGACCGGCATCGGCAAGGGAGGGCATGTGTCGGCAGGTCAGATCGCCGCGCTGGTTGCCGCTGGGGCGTTCGTGGTGCTGGTAGGTCTGCTGGCCGTGCCACTGATCAAGCTGGGCCGTACCTTGGACGAGGCGACGCTGGCGATCCGCAAGGCCAGCGAGGACGCCGATCCGCTGTTCAGCGGCGCGAATACGACTGTCACGCAAGTGAACGCCCAGTTGGAACGGCTGGACGGGATCACCGCGAACGCCCAAGCCGTGACCGGCAATGTGTCGGCGCTGACCTCCTTGTTCACCGCGACGTTGGGCGGCCCGTTGGTGCGAGTCGCGGCGCTATCGTATGGCGTCAGCAAAGCGATGCGCAGTCGCCGCAAGAGCAGCAAGGACGTTGCATCCGGGCGCCGTCCACGGGGCCGACGGAATGGGGGCAAGCGGTGAAGGGGATCTTCTGGTTTGGTCTAGGTATTGCCGCCGGGGTCGCGGCCAGCCGTAAGGCTCGCAGCGCCGCCCACCGGATCACTCCCGCAGGGGCGGCCGAGAATGTCGGCGACGGGATTCGAGAACTAGCGGCAGCGGTCGGCTCCTTTGGTGCCGAGGTACGGGCCGGGATGGTCCAGCGGGAGGCCGAGTTGCATTCCACCGTCGCCCAGCGTACGGGTATGGACCTCGGGTCAACGTCGGCCAGCGGGCGAGCGTCAGGCGCCGTGCGGGCGTAGCCTCGATCCAGTCCAGCACCGTGGTGACACTTTAGGTTGCCAGCGGTTTTCACTGCGTTGCCTGGCCGCAGTAGTATTCGGCGCCGCCACGCGGCAGTAGTATCCGGCGCCGCATGGCGCGCACCGATCGCGCTTGGCAAGGAAGGCCCGTGCAGACCCACGAGATCCGTCAGCGGTTCCTGGATCGTTTCGAACGCTCCGGCCACACCGTGGTGCCCAGCGCGTCGCTACTGGTTGACGACCCGAATCTGCTGTTCGTCAATGCCGGCATGGTGCCCTTCAAGCCGTACTTCCTCGGCCAGGCGACACCGCCCTTCAGCCGGGCAACGTCGGTCCAGAAGTGTGTGCGTACCCCGGATATCGATGAGGTCGGAAAGACCACCAGGCACAACACCTTCTTCCAGATGGCGGGCAACTTCTCCTTTGGGGACTACTTCAAACAAGGAGCGATCGAGCACGCCTGGCAGCTGGTGACCGGCTCCCAGGAGACCGGCGGGTACGGCTTCGATCCAGACCGCATCTGGGTCACGGTGTACACAGACGATGACGAAGCTGACCAGTTGTGGCGCACGATCGCCGGCATACCTGCCGAGCGCATCCAGCGCCGGGGTATGGAAGACAACTTCTGGTCGATGGGCGTCCCCGGACCGTGCGGTCCCAGTTCCGAGATTTACTTTGACCGTGGCCCGGACTTCGGCCGGCCCGGGGGTCCGGTCGTCGACGAGGATCGCTTTCTGGAAATCTGGAACCTGGTCTTCATGCAGAACGAGCGCGGTGAGTCCACCGGCCTGGGCAAGGGTGACTTTTCGATTCTCGGACCGCTGCCCGCGAAGAACATCGACACCGGGATGGGTATCGAGCGGGTCGCGCTGCTGCTGCAGGACGTGCCCAACGTCTACGAGACCGATCTGCTGCGCCCGGTGATCACTCTGGCCGAGCAGCTCTCCGGCCGGCGCTACGGCGCGGACCCGGCAGATGACGTGCGCTTTCGAGTGATCGCCGATCACGCCCGCACCGGCGTGATGCTGATCGGGGACGGGGTAACCCCCGGCAATGAGGCACGTGGCTACGTCTTGCGCCGGTTGCTGCGCCGTACCGTGCGCTCCGCGCGCCTGTTGGGCGTCACCGAGCCGGTGCTCAGTGACATCACCGCGGTGGTGCGCGACACCATGGGCCCGTCGTACCCGGAAATCGACACTGACTACCAGCGGATCGAGGCAGTTGCCCGCGCCGAGGAGGAGGCGTTCCTGGCGACACTGTCCGCCGGGTCGCGAATCTTCGACCTCGCCGTGGCGCAGACCCGCCGAGCTGGCGGCTCGCAGCTGTCCGGGGATCAAGTGTTCCAGCTGCATGACACTTACGGTTTCCCGATCGACCTCACTCTTGAGATGGCGGCCGAGGCCGGCCTCCGCGTCGATGAGAACGGCTTCCGCACGCTGATGGCGCAGCAACGAAGCCGGGCCAAGGCTGACGCTGCGGCGCGCCGCTCCGGGCACGGGGACTTCAGCGAATACCGCACGGTACTCGACGAGCACGGTCGTACGGCGTTCCTGGGCTATACCGAGCTCAGCGCCGAGGCCAGGGTGGTCGGTCTTCTCGTCGACGGCGCAGGGGTCCCCGCCGCCGGGGCCGGCAGCGCGGTGGAAGTGGTGCTCGATCGCACCCCGTTCTATGCCGAGAGCGGTGGTCAGCAGTCCGACTCCGGCACTCTGGTCGGCGACGGGTTCGCCGTCGAGGTGGCTGACGTGCAGTCCCCGGTGGCCGGCTTGTCAGTACACCGGGGCACGGTCGTCGCCGGCGAGGTTGTCCTCGACGCACCGGTCTTCGCGCAGGTGGATATCACCCGCAGGCGGGCGGTGGCCCGGGCGCACTCCGCGACTCATCTGGTGCACTCTGGGATCCGTCGTGCGTTGGGCAGCAGCGCCGCGCAGGCCGGCTCGCTCAACGCCCCGGGCCGGCTGCGGTTTGACTTCACCTCGCCCGGCGGTGCGGTACCACCCAGCGTGCTGACCGACGTCGAGGACGAGGTCAACGAGGTGCTGTTGCGCTCGCTGCCGGTCACGGCCGAGGTGATGCCCATCCAGGCCGCCCGACGCGACGGTGCCATCGCAATGTTCGGCGAGAAGTACGGTGACGCGGTCCGGGTAGTCACCATCGGCGACTACTCCAAGGAGCTCTGCGGTGGTACTCACGTGCCGAACTCGGCCGACATCGGCCTGATCAAACTGCTGTCCGAGGCGTCCATCGGCTCCGGGATCCGCCGGGTGGAAGCGCTGGTTGGCCTCGACGCGTTCCGTTTCCTGGCCCGCGAGCATGTGCTGGTGGCGCAGCTTTCTGAGCAGCTCAAGGCCCGCCCGGAGGAGCTGCCTGAACGCATCGGCGCGGTGACCGAGCGGCTACGCGCAGCAGAGCGCGAGCTTGAGCGACTACGCGCCGCCGCGGTGTTGTCCTCGGCGAGCGCCCTGGCCGAGGCCGCCGAGCAGGTCGGTGCCACCGCTCTGGTGGCGACCGAAACGAGTGCGGGGGTCAGCGGTGCAGACCTGCGCGCGCTGGCCACGGAGGTCCGCGGCCGGCTGGGCGAACGACCCGGCGTGGTAGCGCTGTTCAGCGTCGATTATTCGACAAGCACGGTCTCCTTCGTCGTGGCCACCACTGCCGCCGCGCGGCAGCAAGGCTTGGCGGCGGGCGCGCTGGTGCCGGTGTTCGGTCCTGCGGTGGGTGGTCGCGGGGGCGGCAAGCCTGATCTGGCCCAGGGCGGCGGTACCGAACCTGGCGGGATCCGAGCCGCGGTGTCGGCCTTGCGCACCGAGCTCGCGGGACGCAACGGCGCGTGATGGAGCCTGATCCCGGAACCGGGCGCCGCCTCGGCGTGGACTTCGGCGAGGTGCGAGTCGGGGTGGCGCTGTCGGATCCGTCCGGGATCCTCGCGACGCCCCTGGTTACGCTGAAGCGCGACCGATCGCGGGGCACGGACCTCGAAGCGCTGGCAGCGTTGGTGGCCGAGCATGAGGTGGTTGAGATCGTGGTCGGGCTTCCGCGCACCCTCGCCGGAAGGCAGGGTCCAGCCGCGCAGGCGGCAACGGAATATGCTGGTGCCCTGGCTCGCCGGCTTGGTGGCGCGGTGCCGGTCCGGTTGACCGACGAGCGTCTCACCACCGTTTCGGCCGCTCGGGTGCTTGCTGAGCGGGGTGTTCGCGGTCGCAAGCAGCGTGCGGTGGTCGATCAGGCCGCAGCGGTGGAGATTCTGCAAAGTTGGCTCGACGCACGGCGGTCGGCGTGAGGACCGCCCACGCGCAGGGTCGCGCGGAGGCGGATTCATGACCGACGACCTCGGACTGTTCAGGGAAACCACAGACCGAGCTGAGCCACGCCGCACACAGCGGCGCACCGGTGGTCGTCGGGCCCGCCGCCAGATCCGGGAGCGACGCCGTCGACGTGTTGTGCTTGGCACTGTCGTGGCTGTGCTGGTGCTGGCGATCGGCGGCGTGCTGTTCGGAGTGCGCCAGCTGCAGGTGTGGCGCGCCGTACCTGATTTTGTCGGTCCCGGGGGTGCGGAGGCCGTCGTACAGGTCGAGGATGGCCAAAGCCTGACCGCGATCGGAGCCACCCTGGTACGACGCAACGTCGTCGCCAGCGTCCGCGCCTTCACTCGCGCGGCTGAGGCCGACACTCGGGCCCGAGCTGTCCAACCGGGCTTCTACCAGGTGCGGCAGCGAATGTCCGGATCTGCTGCGGTGGCAAGACTGCAAGAGCACGCTGCTCGGGTCGGACACTTGGAGATTCGCGGTGGCGAGCAGCTCGACAACGTCGACCTACCCGACGGGACGACCGTGCCGGGACTGCTCACCGAGATCTCCCGAGCGAGCTGCGCGGTGATTGCCGGAGCGAGCACGTGCGTGCGCCCAGAGGACCTGCGCACGGTGATGGGCCAGACCGATCTCAAGGCGCTCGCGGTACCCAGCTGGGCGCTGGATCCGATATCGCGGGTGGAACCTCGGCGACGCCTGGAGGGTCTGCTGGTCCCGGGAAACTACGATGTTCGCCCTGGTAGTTCGGCGGTGGATCTGTTGCGGCAGGTGGTCGGGACTTCCGCGGCTCGATTGTTGGCGGGGAATTTTCCCGCATCCGCCGCAGGTACCGGTTACAGCGCTTACGACGTGCTCATCATTGCTTCGGTAATCGAGCGCGAGGCGATCGCTCCGGACTTCAGACGGGTGTCCCGGGTAATATACAACCGGCTTGCCGCCGGGATGCCATTGCAAATGGACTCCACGATCAACTATCCGCTCGACCGGCCGGAGGCGAGCACCTCAGACGTTGACCGTGCCCGGCCCGGCGCATACAACACTTATGTCAACGTCGGGCTGCCGGCGTCGCCGATCGGGTCGCCGAGCGAGTCAGCCATCGCCGCCGCGCTGAACCCCGAGCCGGGAACCTGGCGCTACTTCGTGAAGTGTCAGAAAGACGGCGCTTCGTGCTTCTCGGTCACGAGAGAGGAGCACGAAGCGGCAGTGCGAGACGCAGCTGCCCGCGGCGTGTTCTAGCCGTTGCATAGACTGCGCACAAACCTTGTCCACAACCACCCCGCGATCCACAGGTGCTGTGCCGCCCGGCCCAACCGCTGGTCGAGTGCGGGCAAGCTGGCCGGCGTGGGAAGTGCCTGGGCTGCGGTGACCGGTGCGATTGCAGGTGCCGGGGGAGCGATGGTGCTGCGCCGGCTTCCCCGGGGTGCCCGGGTGCCGGTGCCGGTCTGCACCGTGGCGGTGGCCTTGCTGTGGGCAGCGGTCGGCGAGCGGGCGAGCGAGGGTCTACCGGTGTGGTGGTGGCCGGTTCCGCTGGTTCTCGGTTGGGCTGGCGTGTTGCTGGCAGGTGCTGACCTGATTGCCCGACGCCTACCGGACGCGCTGACGCTGTCGGCGTACCCGGTGGTCGCCGTCCTGCTGGGTGTCGCCGCTGCTGGTGCTGGCACCACTGAGGCACTGGCTCGCGCGGCTGCCGGCACGCTCCTGTGGGCCGGCGGCTATGCCGCAGTGCGTCTCGTCGCACCGGGTGCCCTAGGTGGTGGAGACGTCAAACTCGCCGGCAGCCTGGGTGCCCTCACTGCCGCGACATCCTGGGATGGGCTGCTGCTGGCGGTACTGGCGGCGAACATGTTAACCGCCGCCTTCGCCGGGCCGGCCCGGTTGCTGGGCTATCGCGATGTGCCCCACGGGCCGGCGATGCTCGCGGCGGCATGGCTGGTAGTGCTACACCCACCGGTGTAACGGCTGAAGCGTATTCGTGTCAGTCTTCGCGAGTTGTCTAACACTTCGTGATGAGGCCATCACTCGGAAAGGTGACACGTAACCGCACCGACACTGACCTGCAACGTGGCTGTCACAAACGGTTCTTACCGTGCACCGCAGGAACTCGTCGTTAACGCCGTTGCTCCGCCGATTTCGGCGCGAGAGGAGTGGTTATGAGCATATTACCTCCGAGGAGACGTCCGGTGCGTGCGATCGCCGTGCTCGTGGTTGCCGGACTCGCGCTAGCCGGCTGCGGTAGCCGGGTCGGCGATTCCGGGGCGAGTGGCTCGCCGGCAACCTCCTGTGTTGACACCTCAGGTAGCACGGTGAAGGTCGGGTTCCTCAACTCCCTGTCGGGCACCATGGCGATCAGTGAGAAAACTGTGCACGACTCGCTGGCCCTGGCTGCTGAGCAGATCAACGCCAGTGGCGGCGTACTCGGCAAGAAACTACAAGTCGTCAGTGAAGACGGTGCGTCAGAGCCCACGATTTTCGCAGAGAAGGCCACCAAACTGATCAGTTCCGACTGTGTGGCGGCGGTCTTCGGTGGTTGGACGTCGTCGTCGCGTAAGGCGATGCTTCCCGTCTTCGAGGGTGCCAACTCGCTGCTGTTCTACCCGGTGCAATACGAGGGCCTCGAGGCGTCCCCCAACATCTTTTACACCGGAGCGACCACCAACCAGCAGATCGTGCCCGCGCTGGACTACCTGAAGCAGAAGGGTGTCAAGTCACTCTTCCTGGTGGGCTCCGATTACGTCTTCCCGCGGACCGCGAACAAGGAGATCAAGGCGTACGCCAAGGCCAATGGCATCGAGGTGAAAGGCGAGGAATACGCGCCGCTCGGCTACACCGACTTCGCGACGATCGTCAACAAGGTGAAATCGGCCGGGGCGGGCGCAGTGTTCAACACGCTCAACGGTGACTCGAACGTTGCGTTCTTCAAGGAGTACCGCAACGCCGGTTTGACCCCGGCCGCAATGCCGGTGGTGTCGGTGTCGATCGCCGAGGAGGAGATCAACGGTATCGGCCTGGACAACGTGGTGGGCCAGCTGACCGCGTGGAACTATTACCAGACCATCGAATCTCCGAAGAACACGGCCTTCGTGCAAGCTTTCAAGGGAAAGTACGGCCAGAATCGAGTGACCTCCGATCCGATGGAAGCGGCCTACACCTCAGTGTTCCTATGGAAGGCTATCGTGGAGAAAGCGCAGTCGTTCAAGACCGACGACATCCGCAAAGCCGCAGGCGGCGTGAGCTACGACGCCCCGGAGGGAACCGTCACGGTCAACGGTGACAACCACCACATCGCGAAGACAGCACTGATCGGCAAGGTGGGCCCGGACTCGCTGATTCACACCGAGTGGAGTTCCGGTGCCCCGATCGAACCGGATCCCTTCCTTAAGAACTACGACTGGGCCAAGGGCCTGACCGGCTGAAAGGATGGCGGCATGCAAGCCCTGTTCAGTCAGCTGGTAGCCGGCCTCTCGCTGGGTTCGGTTCTGTTGCTCGCCGCCCTCGGACTTGCGCTGACGTTCGGGCAGATGGGCGTGATCAATATGGCCCATGGCGAGTTCATGATGGCGGGTGCCTATACGGCCTTCGTGGTCCAGGGCTTGATTGCTGACGCGGGAACCTCGCTGCTACTGGCTATCCCACTCGGTTTCCTGGTGGGTGGCGTGATGGGGGTGGTCCTGGAGGCCACCCTGATCCGTCGGATGTATCACCGCCCCTTGGACACCCTGCTTGTGACGTGGGGAGTATCGCTGATCTTGCAGCAAGCTGCTCGCGACATCTTCGGCGCCCCCAACGTCGATGTCCGTGCCCCGAGCTGGCTATCAGGCAGCATCAGTATCGGTGTCACCCATGTGCCGGCGGCCCGGCTGTTCATCCTGGTGCTGGCAGTGGCCGCGGTAGTCGGGCTATCCCTATTGCTGAAGATGACGGCGCTGGGACGCCGCATTCGCGGCGTGGTGCAGAACCGCGACTTGGCTGAGACCGTCGGCATCTCCACCCGCAGCGCCGACCGGCTCACGTTCTTCATCGGTTCCGGCCTGGCTGGGATCGCCGGTGTGGCGCTCACCCTACTCGGCTCGACAGGCCCCACCCTAGGCACCAGCTACATCGTCGATGCCTTCCTGGTTGTGGTCGCTGGCGGTATCGGGCAGCTCAAGGGCGCCGTGATCGCGGCATTCGGTCTCGGTCTATTGCAGGCGACGTTCGAGTACTCAACGACAGCAAGTGTTGCGAAGGTCATGGTCTTCGTTGTGGTTGTGGTCTTCTTGCAGATCCGGCCACAGGGCATCTTCAGCGTCCGGACCAGGAGCCTGGCATGACCGATACCAGCGCGCAATTCAACGGAAAACATAAGCGCAACTATCTGGCATTCTTGGGTTTCGCGTTGGGCGCCGTGGCCTTACTGGTGGTCGCACCGGCTGTGCTCTCGGACTTCCGGCTTTCGCTGCTAGGACGGTTCGTCTGCTATGGGATCGTGGCGGTCGGCATCGGCCTGGCCTGGGGCCGCGGCGGCATGCTCACTCTCGGGCAAGGCGTGTTCTTCGGTTTGGGTGGCTACGTGATGGCGATCCACCTCAAGCTCGCCGATGCCGGACCCTCCGGAGTGCCCGATTTCATGCGGCTCTATGGGTCGGGCCGCCTGCCCATTTGGTGGGAGCCGTTCCGATCACCGGTCGTGACCCTGCTCGGAGTGGTCTTGATCCCCTCGCTGGTGGCCTTCGGTCTCGGTGCCGCGATCTTCCGTAGGCGGGTTCGCGGCGCGTATTTTGCGATCTTGTCCCAAGCGTTGGCGGCAGCCTTCGCGATCCTGCTGATCGGCCAGCAAACCACCACTGGCGGGACTAACGGGCTCAATGGATTCCGCTCGTTCTTCGGCTTCAATTTGTTCGATCCGGTGAACAAGCGGATGCTGTTCTTCATCGCCGCAGTCACCCTGCTGGTGATGCTGGCCATTGTCTGGCAACTTTACCGTTCACGGTATGGGGAGCTGCTCATCGCGGTCCGGGACCAGGAAGAGCGGGTCCGTTTTCTCGGTTATGACCCGGCCAACATCAAGGTCGTGGCGTACGTGTTGGCGGCAGCGATGGCCGGCATCGCGGGTGCGCTGTTCGTGCCCATCGTGGGGATCATCTCCCCGGCCAGCGTCGGAGTCGTACCGTCGATCGCATTCCTGATCGGAGTGGCGATCGGTGGCCGCGCCAC
>DASUII010000210.1:0-17953 GCA_036279835.1 Pseudonocardiaceae bacterium | reverse complement strand
CGAGCGGACCCGTCCCGCCATCTTCGGGTTGATGTCCTCGGCGTGGGTACTGCCCTCGCTGATCGGACCGCCGCTCGCCGGAGTGGTGACCGAACGGCTGTCCTGGCACTGGGTGTTCCTCGGCCTGGTCCCGGTGGTGGTTCTCGCAGTCGGGCTGGTAGTGCCCACGGTGCGCCGGCTCGGCCCACCGGACCCGGGCCGAGGCAGCACTGCTCGCCGGCGCGGTGTGGTACTTGCCGCCCTGGGCGCCGCAGCGGGAGTCTCCGCGCTGAGTTGGGCAGCTCAGCATCCCAGCGCCTCGGCCGCCGCGGTGGCCGGCGTCGCGCTGGTGGCGCTGCTGGCGTCGACGCGCCGGTTGCTGCCCGACGGGGTGTTTCGGGCCCGCCGTGGGGTGGCGACCGTGGTGGCCGCGCGGGGACTACTCGCCGGGGTGTTCCTCACCGCCAACTCGTACCTGCCGTTGATCTTGACCAGCACCCACCACTGGACGCTGGCCGCCGCCGGGATCCCGCTGGCGGTCGGCTCGCTCGGCTGGTCGGCGGCCTCAGCATGGCAAGGTCACCATCCGGTCCTGCCCCGGCAGCGGCTACTGCGGATCGGTTTCATCCTGCTCACCGCGGGCGACGCCGGGCTACTGCTGGTCGCACCTGCCTGGGGTACGCCGTGGTTGGCCCTGCCGCTGTGGGGCATCGCCGGGATCGGGATGGGGCTGGGCTACTCGTCGGTGTCGTTTCTGCTGCTGCAGCAGTCCGGCGCCGGCGAGGTCGGTTTCCACTCGTCGGCGGCGCAGATGTCCGAACAGCTCACCACCGCAACCCTGATCGGCATCGGTGGAGCGCTGCTGACCCTGCTCGGCTCCCCCGCGCACGCGCTGCCCGTCCTGCTAGCGCTCCTAGCAGCACTAGGAGTCCTAGGCGCAACCGTAGCCAGCCGCGCCGCCACCACGAACTAACACAGCTCAGCCCGACATGGAGACATATCGGGGCTAAACCGGGTCCGATAGCCCCGATATGTCTCCATGTCGGGGCTGGCGAGTGCCGGCTGGCGAGTGCGGCTAGGGGAGTAGGGGGCCGCGCATGAGGAGGGCGCGGAAATCGGGTGCGGGGAGGGCGCGGGAGAATAGCCAGCCTTGGTAGGCGTCCACGCCTAGGTCCCGGAGCACCTGGAACTGGTCGGTGGTCTCGACACATTCGGCGACACAGACACGACCCATCGCGCGGGCCATGTCGACCACCGCGCGGACCACCGCGAAGTCCTGCTGGTCGTCGCATACCCCCGAAATGAATCGGCCGTCGAGCTTGACGATCTGCGCGGGCAGCTCCTTCAGCCGGGCCAGCGAAGAATACCCGGTGCCGAAGTCGTCGACCGCGAATCGCGCCCCTCGCTCGACTAGTTCAGCCATCACCTGGCGAGTAGCGCCCGGCAGGTCGACCAAAACGGTCTCCACTAATTCCAGCACCAGCCGGTCCCAGGGCAGCTCGCTCTCGGCCACCGCGGTAGCGACAGTGGCCACGAAGTCGGAATCACCGGGATCGGCAAGGTTGACCGCGACGGCAACCGGGCGACCATCCCACGTCACCCAGTCCCGCGCCTCCCGCAGGGCAGTCCGCAGCACCCACCGGTCGAGCTCACGCATCAGACCGCCGCGCTCGGCTACTGGTAAGAACACGGCCGGGCTGAGCATTCCACGTTCCGGGTGCCGCCAGCGGATCAGCGCCTCTGCGGAGACAATCACACCGTCGGGATTGACCACCGGCTGGTAGTGCAACTGTAGTTCGTCGCGAGCGATCGCCTCCCGAAGCTGACACTCCAATTCCACCTGCTGATCGGCCGACTCGATCAGCGCCGGGTCGGCCATCGCGAAATGCCCGGTGTCGGTCCGCTTCGCCTCGAACATGGCCGCGTCGGCGAAGCGCATCAAGTCCTGCGCGCTGCGAGTCGAGGCGTCCGGCACAGCCACGCCGATCGCGGTCGAAACCCGGATCACCTGGCCGCGCAGCGGGGTCGGGGTCCGCAACAACCCCGAGACCGCGGCGACGAGCGAGCTGATGCCGCCCTGGGCGGCGACGTCGGAGCTGATCACCACGAAAACGTCGCCGGACAGCCGGCCGGCGGTGCAACCCGGCGGTAACCCGTCCTGCAGCCACCGCGCCAGCGCGACCAACAGCTCGTCACCAGCATCATGGCCGAGCGCGTCGTTGACCCGCTTGAAGTTGTCGATGTCGCAGAACAGCACCGCGATGTCGCGGTCGCCGCAGGCCAGCATCTCGGTCAGGGTGTCGGTGATCGCGACTCGATTGGGCAGGCCGGTGAGTTCGTCGTGCGTCGTCCGGTAGCTGAGCGCCTCAGCCACCCGGCGCCGGTCGGTGATGTCGGTGAACATCACCAGCAGGAAGCGCTGGCCGTCGTCCTGCACCGATGCCGAGACGTTCAGCTCGCAGTACACCGGGTCACCGTCGGCCCGCAGCAGCATCCGCTGCGGCACCGTGTAGGACCCGGCTCCGCGCAGGGTGCGCAGCCGGTCGGCCCGATCGTCGGGGTGGGCGAGCGACTCGGAGCTCATCCCGCGAAGCGTCTCCAGGTCGTAGCCCAGCAGCTTGCACAGCGCTTCGTTGGCGTCGACGATCCGGTCGTTGTCATCGAAGATCCCAATGCCAACCGGTGCGATCGCCACCAGGTCGGCGAAGCGCTGGCTAGAACGCATCATCCGGGTCTCAGCAGCCCGCTGCTCGGTGACGTCCTGCACGGTGCCGAGCAGCCGCGCAGACCCGGAGGCGTCCGGGACGGCCGCGCCATGGCAGCGGACGGTGCGAAGCGTCCCGTCCGGTCGGAGCACCCGGTGCTCGCATTCCACTGGCAACTGGTCGACGACCAGCTGCCGCCACAGCTCGTCGACCCACTCCCGGTCATCAGGATGGACCAGGGAAAGGAAGGTCTGGTACGTGGTCTGCCGGACGGTCACTCCGTAGATGTCCTGCATCATGTCCGACCAGACCAGCCGGTCACAGCCGGGATCCCACTCCCAGGTACCGATCCGGGCCACCCGCTGCGCTTGCGCTAGCCGATGCTGCTCCGCACGCAGCGCCCGCTCCACTGCTCGAGTCGCCGTGACGTCCTGCATGGTGCCTACCAGCCGCAGGACCTCCCCACTGGTCGAGCGCTCGGCTCGCAGGCGACACACGTAGTAACTGTCACCGTGCTCGGGCAGACCGCGGAACTCCAGCTCCAGCAAGCCCGAATCGCGGTCGGAAGCCATCTCATGTACCCGCCGGAGCAGATCGGGCAGATCCTCCGGGTGGATGTGACAAAACGGGTCGGCGGTGTCGATGCAGTGCCCGGCGAACAGCTCCACCAGACCGGGGCTGTAAGTGATCTCGTTACTCAGCCAGTCCCAGGTGAAGCTGCCGACCTGAGCGATCCGCTGCGCCTCGAGCAGTCCCGAGTGTTCCTGGGTAACCTCGCCGGTACCCACGGCGTGACGGGCCGAGCACAGGTCGGAGACGTCGACTAAGAACACCATCAGCAGGTCCGTGCCCGGCACCGTCCAGCGCGTCACCCGTACCGGTACCGCACGCCCGTCCGGTCCGATCAGCTCGGCGTCTGTATCGGTTTCTTTGGCACTGCCGCCATCTGGTCCCCTGAGCAGGCGATGCAGCGGGAGGCCGGTCAGCGAATCGGGGAACCACCTACCGGCGAGCTGGACCGCAGCCTGGTTGGCTTGCACGACCACGCCACCTTCACAGACCAGCGCAGCCGACTGCGGCAAGGTGATCTGGGACAACGGGCTCGGCGGCGCTGAGTACTGCGCGAGCGGAATCGACGCCGCCGGGGTTGACGGCAGCGACACCGACCGGCCTGCCCGGAACGCGGCAAGAGAACGGCCCGGCGCCACCCACGACACCTCAGCAGGGTCCAGCGACAAGGGCACGAACTCGACCCGCTCAGCGCGCTCGGCCACGGCACCACCTTCCCGTCTCGCCAACCGCGACCAAACGCTCCGGTGCTGGCAACGAGGTGTCACAACCCTGTCGAGTTCACCAACGCGTGAACCGCCGATTGGTTATGCGCCTTGTGCAACCGGCTGTGACAGTTGATGGACAACTTCCGCCGAAGTGGATCTAGATTGTCACCACATCAGGTGCCTAAAGTCGCTTTGCGCCGCCAGACCGCTAGCTAGCGTGGAGCCCTGGCTAGGCTCGAGCACCGTGCAGTTCCGTGAGCTGACGATCCCCGGAGTGGTCGAGTTCACTCCAAAGGTCTACCCCGACGCGCGGGGCCAGTTCGTCGCCCCGTTCCACGAAGGCGCGTTCCTCGACGCCACGGGGCACCGGCTGCAGGTGGCGCAGTCCAACCACAGCGTCTCCCGCCGCGGCGTGATCCGCGGGGTGCATTTCTCTGACGTGCCACCCGGCCAAGCGAAGTACGTGCACTGCTCCCGGGGTGCGCTGCTGGACGTGGCGATCGACGTCCGGGTTGACTCCCCCACCTTCGGCCGATGGGAGTCGGTGCTGCTGGACACCGAGACCTCCCGCGCGCTCTACCTTCCCGAGGGCATCGGGCATGCATTCATCGCGCTGACCGATGACACCGTCATGACCTACCTATGCTCCACTGGGTACACCCCCGCGGCCGAACACACCGTGCACCCGCTGGATCCGGCCGTAGGCCTACCCTGGCCCGCCGACCAAGACCTGATCCTCTCCGACAAAGACCGCACCGCCCCCACCCTCGCCGAAGCCGCCGCTGCCGCCATCCTCCCCACCTGGCGGGACAGTCAGACCCGCTACGCGGAGCTTCGCGCCGCTGTCCCGCATTCAGCGGGCTAAGCGGGGTTGTACGGGTGCTTGTCACCCCGCTGAACCCGCTGAATGCGGGGATGGGGCGATAGGCGGGCTAGGACGACGGCGACCGGGGTTGCGGTGCCTAGCTGGCGGGAGTCGGTGGACGCGGCGGGGTTGTCGCCTAGGACCCACCAGCCGTCACCGTGGCGGCCTATTGCGCGCTTGACCGACAACTGGTCGGGGCGCTGCGACCATCCGACCAGTACCACCGCGCCAGGGCGTGGCCGGGCTCGCAGGCTGACCAGCAGTACGTCGCCATCTGACAGCGTCGGAGACATCGAGGGTCCGCGTACCACAGCACGCCGCCACGGCCACCCGGCGACGTTGCGACCTATCCGCACGAAAGATCACCATCCGGGATGCTCGGCACTCCAGTCGCGAGTAAGATCGCGTGACGTCAAAACACCACATTGTCACAGGAGGAACGATGCGACTGTTGTCGCGCATTCGGCACCGCCCCCCCATGGAGGTTACTGCGCACTGCGACCTCCCGTGCGGCGTATATGACCCGGCGCAGGCCCGGATCGAAGCCGAGTCGGTGAAGGGGATCCAGGAGAAGTACCAGTCCAACGTGGACCCGGAGTTCCGCTCGCGCGCCATCGAGATCAAGGAGCAGCGCAGCGACCTGGTCAAGCACCATCTCTGGGTGCTGTGGACCGACTACTTCAAGCCGCCGCACTTCGAGAAGTACCCACAGCTGCACGAGCTGTTCAATAAGGCCACCAAGGCTGCGGGTGCGTCGGGCACCAAGGGCTCGACCGATCCCAAAACCGGCCAAGAACTGCTGGACTACATCGCGGAAATCGACAAGATCTTCTGGGAGACCAAGCAGGCCTCCTGATCTCAGCCCGGACAACGATGCTGGCCAGCGGAATACTTGTCGCTGGTCAGCATCGCGTCACGCCGGTGAACAGTAGTATCGGCTACACCGTGGACGCAGCCGAGCACTTCATCGCCTTGTTGGCCGGGCGCGGGCCTGGGCCCGAGCTGGATGTCGGCGCGCTCGCGATCGCCGCCGGTGCTGAACCCGACCTCGATGCCGGCACCTGGCTTCGCGAACTGGACCGGCTGGCCCAGGGCATCGACTCGCTCGAAACGCTCATCCACCGGTTGTTCGTCGAAGAGGCCTTCGCCGGCAACACCACGAACTACTACGATCCTCGCAACTCTCTGCTACATCAGGTGCTCGACCGCAAGCTCGGGATCCCGATCACGTTGTCGGTCGTCTGCCTGGAAGTGGGACGCCGCGCCGGGGTGTCCCTGGAGGGCGTCAGCATGCCCGGTCATTTCCTCGTTCGGCCGATGGCCACCGATCATTACCTCGACGCCTTCGATGGCGGCGCGCTGCTCGACCTGCCCAGTTGCGAGGCACTGTTTCGCACCGCCAACCAGGCCGGTCCCGACGTCCCGTTCGGTCGGCACCTTCTGACTACGGCGCCCCGGAGAGCGATCTTCGCCCGCATCCTGGAGAACCTGCGGACGGTCTACCGGGGCCTTGGACGAGCCGCCGACCTCGAATGGGTACTGCGGATGCGCCTAGCGCTGCCCGGGGTGGGAGCCCAAGAGCTCCTCGAGCTGGGCCAGACGCTCGGCCGGCAGGGCCGCTTCCTCGACGGCGCCAAATTCCTCGAATCGCGGATCGCCAAGTTCCCACAGCACGCAGAGCTTCTCGAATCCACCGCGCGGGGCTTGCGAGCGCAGCTCAACTGAACTCGCGACGTCTGCCGGCGGCCCAGCGCAGTGCTGGCGGGCAGAACAGCAGCACCAGCACGCCCACACAGAAAACCGCAGCCGCCACGCCATAGGCAGGCTGGGATGATGGGCCCGCGGCGTACCAGCAAACACCGAGCAGTAGAAGCTCAGCGACAACAGCCGGACTTCGAGCACCGTGGCGGCCCCGCACCAGGTTCACGCCGACGATGAGCAACAGGATCCCGAAGCCCGCCAGCCAAGCCGCGGTGGCCCCAACCGGCACCGGACCGCTGGTTGCGCGCACCGCCTCGACGAGCAACCAGCCCGCGAACACGACACCAGCTAGACCCTGTAGGCCTACCAGCACGCCAGCCACGCGTACCGGACCAGGCGCGGCGGTGTTCATGCCGCCGCACCGCGGACGACTACTTCGGCGATCACCACTGCAGATTAACCGCCGCCTCCGCGCTGCCCCCATGGTGTCGCGGCCACGATGGCCGCACTGTCAAGGGACACGCCGAGCGGACGCGAAAACTGGTCCGAAACGTTCTGGCGGCCGCTGTCGTTAAGACCCATAGGGCTAGCTGCTGAGAAGTCCACCAGCCTCCGGGTTGATGGGTTCCTTGGGCTCATCGCGATGATCCTATCGCGATGAGTAAGCGGAGCGGGCAGTCGTGATCAAGCAACCGTGACGCACAGCTACGCCCGAATGGCGCTTGTAGAATCGGTTTCACATGCGGTTAACAGTTCAGCTGGCTGGGCACCCTGTCGGGTGAACTGACCAACTGGCCCCGTCGATAGCTCTTGACATCGCGGGTGATTGTGAAATCATTCACAAGCCAATGAGAGACTAACGACGGCGCTGGGACACCGGAGTTCGCCAGCGCGATCGACGAGGAGCAAGCACCATGGACTGGCGCCACCGCGCGGCCTGCCGAGACGAGGACCCCGAGCTGTTCTTCCCCGTGGGAACCAGCGGCCCCGCTCTATTGCAGATCACCGAGGCGAAGGCCGTCTGCCGTCGCTGCCCGGTTAATACTGAGTGCCTGAGCTGGGCACTCACATCCGGGCAGGATGCCGGCGTGTGGGGCGGTATGAGCGAGGACGAGCGGCGTGCCGTGAAGCGGCGCAACGCTCGTACCGGGGCCCGTAACGGCGTCTGATCCGCATGTAGTACGAACCGACAAGCTGGCCCGGCGCGTTTATCAGGCGCCGGGCCAGCTTGTGCGTTGAGGATGGCACTTAACCTGCTTTTCACATGACGCCCCGCTGTTAACGGCGGGCGCAAATTGAATCACTTCGCCGGGTGACCGCTGTTACGTTAGGTCACTCGACTACAGCGATCAGGTCGCCCTGTTGCACGACGTCACCCTCCGCGACCGCCAATTTCGAGACAGTTCCTTCGACCTCTGACAGCACCGGGATCTCCATCTTCATCGACTCGAGGATTACCAACGTGTCACCGTCGGACACCGCGTCGCCTTCGGCGACCACGATCCTCCACACGTTGGCCACCATCTCAGCCCGGATCTCCTCAGTCATGGATCGCCCTCCTCGACGCTCGGCTTCATTATCCAACCACGCGTAGCGGCCCAGGTTGGGCGGCGTCATGGCGCACCGTGACACACTCTCCACGATCGCAATCAAATCGTAGAAGATCAACCTATCCTGGGAGGAGGACGTCGTGTCCAAGCGAGGCCGCAAGAAGCGTAGCCGCAAGAAGAACGCCGCCAACCACGGCAAGCGTCCGAACACCTGAGCCGCACTGGGGGCCCGTCACAACACTGACCGGCCCCCAGTGGGATCAGGCGCAGTGGGATCAGGCCCAGTGGGACTAGGTGAGCTCAGCTCTCCGTCGACAGCCAGGCGTGGCTTTCGACGGTGGTCGACACTTCCACGATGGCGCCGTCGTCGTCCTGCTGAACAATCACTTCAGCGCCGAGAACCGCCTGGCGCAGCATGATCTCGTGGATCGACTGGCGCAACCTGTGCCGCAGCGCGTCGGGTGCGTGGTCACCGCCGCACTTACGCGCCAGCAGTGCCTTGAGATGTTCCTCAAGACCGAATTCCTCCAGACACGGGCCGCACTCGTCGAGATGGCGCTGCAGCAACTCGCCTCGCTGGTGGTCGCACTCGTTGTCCAGAAACAGCCACAGCTCGGCGAGCACCTCGCTGCAGTCGGTGTCGTGGGGATCTCCACAGCTCATGACGCGACCTCCGCATCGCGTAGGAAACCCCGCTCGCGGGCCACCCCGGTGAGCATGTCGCGCAGCTGCTTTCGCCCGCGATGTAGCCGCGACATCACAGTCCCGATCGGGGTACCCATGATCTCGGCGATCTCCTTGTACGCAAAACCTTCAACGTCGGCCAGGTAGACGGCCATCCGGAAGTCCTCCGCCAGCTGGCTCAAAGCATCCTTGACGTCGGAGTCGGGCAGCCGGTCGAGCGCGTCCATCTCCGCTGAGCGCAGACCCGCCGAGGTGTGTTGGGCAGCCTGAGCCAGCTGCCAGTCGGTGATCTCCTCAGTCGGTTGCGCCACCGGCTGGCGCTGCCGCTTGCGATATCCGTTGATATAGGTGTTGGTGAGGATGCGGTACAGCCATGCCCTGAGGTTCGTGCCGGCCCGGAAGGACGCGAAGGCGCCGTAAGCCTTCAGGTAGGTCTCCTGCACGAGGTCCTCGGCGTCGGCCGGGTTACGGGTCATCCGCAGCGCGGCCGCGTAAAGCTGGTCGAGCAGAGGCATGGCATCACGCTCGAAGCGCGCGGTTCGCTGCTCCGGAGTCTCCTCGGCGCCCTGCTCGTCGGCACTGTGATCCTCGGCACTCTGGTCGGCGCTGTCCGTCGGCGCCGGCTCCTCACCTGTGGCCGTAGGGCGGCCTGGCACGATAGTCCTTTCGGAGCGTGGTTGCGCAAGGCTGGGCTCAGTAAGACTAGATTCGGGTGAGCCGGGCTGCGCGGGTTCTGCACTGTCGGCTTGCACCACTCCGACCACCCCCATGCCCAGATACGCATTGGTGGTCGAGGGTACGCGCCAACCGGCCGTCCGGCCCAGCGAACCGGACCTGCGCGTCGTGCGTGGGCGCTGCTGCGCCAACCGGTAGTCGGTCTGTTGGGCTGTTAGTACCACGCGGCAGAGCAACGCTCCAGCCGGCGTCGACATTCCACCTACATGATCGTCGTTTGTGTGTCACCCGCGACACGTCATGTCGCCTGTGACACACAAATCGTGATCACCGCTGTAGCCACTGCCCCACAGCGCGTTGCACCGCTGCGGGGTCTGCCTTGAGCGAGTGGTCTCCGGGCAGCAGCACGACCTCGCGGCCGGCGGCGGGTTCCGGACGACCGAAGGGATCCCGCTCGCCCTGCACGACTAGCACCGGCACGTCCACCCCATCCAGCTCATCCATCCGGCTGCGCTCCGGGCGCCGCGGTGGGTGCACGGGAAACGCGAGGCACAACACCGCCACCGCACCTCCCGCTGCCGCGGTGCGGCACGCCACCCTGGCTCCCGAGGAACGGCCCCCGAAGATCAGCGGCAGGCCGGCGAACTCTGCGCCCGATAGGTAACTCACCACAGCCAGCCACGCCTCGTCGAGCTGTTTGGCCGGTGCCGGCGCGCGCCGCCCAGCGACCCGGTAGGGCTGCGTGACCAGCGCGACGTGCATTCCCGCAGCGGTCGCCGCCGTGGTGGCGGCCACCAGATCGGGCGTGTCGGTGGAGCCGCCCGCACCATGCCCGAGCAGCAACGCCGCGCCAGGCCCGGACGGCGGCTGGTGCGGACCGTGCAGCTCGACGAGCGCCGGACCGGACGGCGTCGGGACAGTCAGCCCAGTCACCGCACTTGATCGAGATCCAGCAGCGCCGGCTGCTCCGGCTCGACCCGGTGGACCAGCTCAGGACCGTCCTGCCGGACGTGGTTCACCGCCGTGGAGACCTGCCGCAACTCCAGGCCATGGATCAAATTTTCGGGCGGCGGCGTGAGCAGCCCCTCCGGATCGTCGGAATCCGGATCGAGCCAGGCCTGCCACGCCGCAGTGGGCAGGATCAGCGGCATCCGGTCGTGGATCTCGGCGAGCGGGCCCACCGCCTCGGTGGTCAGCACCGCGCAGGTCACCAACAAGGCCGCCGGGTCGTCCGGACGCCGCCACGTCGACCACAGTCCGGCCAGGGCGAGTCCAGCGCCGTCCGCCCGGGTGATGAAAAACGGCTGCTTATGGCCCCCTCCCCGCTGCCACTCATACCAACCGTCGGCGGGTAGCAGGCAGCGCCGCCTGGCCACCGCATCGCGGAACGCGGGCTTGTCGGCCGCGGTCTCGACCCGAGCATTGATCAACCGGGAGCCGACCGCCGGGTCCTTGGCCCAATGCGGCACGAGTCCCCAGCGCATCACCCGGATACTGCGCACCGATCGGTCCGGATCGGGGACGCCCTGCGGGTCGCGCGGATGCCGGGTCACCACCGACAACACCGGCATGGTCGGTGCGACGTTGTAGTGCGCCCCTGGTGCCGTGCCATCGGTTGCGTCCACCGCATCGAAGTCGACGGCCAGCGTCGCGGGATCCCTGGTCGAGGCGTATCTACCGCACATAGCGTCATCGTGGCACGACCAGTACACCAGCCGGGTACGCAATGATGGCACCATGACGACTGTCACTGCTCCGCCGTGGCCCGCGCCGTTGGCGCGCGGACCGGTACGAGCCACCGTCACCGTGCCGGGGTCGAAGTCGATCACGAATCGGGCGCTGCTGCTGGCCGCGCTGGCCGGCACCGGCGGCACCCTCCGGAGAGCGCTGCGCAGCCGGGACACCGATCTCATGGTCGGTGCGCTGGGTGCCATGGGAGTGCCCATCTCACGGACGCCGACCGGCGAGCTCGACGTGGCGGCACACCGCGGGCTGCGCGGCGGTGCCACCGTGGACTGCGGGCTGGCCGGCACCGTGATGCGCTTCGTCCCGCCGCTGGCCGCGCTGGCCGACGGCCCGGTTCGCTTCGACGGCGACGAGCAGGCCCGGCAGCGACCGATGAGCGCGGTGCTGGCCGCGTTACGCACATTGGGGTGCCGGATCGACGGGGACGCGTTGCCATTTGTGCTGCACGGCGTGCCTGGCCGGCCCGGCGGTGAGGTGCGGATCGACGCGTCGGGTTCCTCCCAGTTCGTCTCTGGATTGTTGCTCTCCGCCGCCGGGTACGACGGAGGCATCACAGTCCGTCACGATGGCCCGCCGGTACCCTCCCGGCCGCATATCGAGATGACCGTGCAGATGCTGGCCGACCGGGGCGTCAAGGTGACCACCGACGATGCGACCTGGTGGACAGTGGAGCCGGGCCCGATCGCGGGTGGCGACCATGACGTCGAGCCGGACCTGTCCAACGCGACGGTGTTCCTGGCTGCGGCCGCGGTCACCGGAGGGCGGGTCACCGTACCGGGCTGGCCCCGGCGCACCACCCAGGCCGGTGACGCGATCCGCGGGTTGCTGGCCGAGATGGGCTGCGAGGTGGACTTCGGCGAGCGCGGGCTGACCGTCTCGGGTCCCGATCGGCTTGAGGGCATCGACGCCGACCTGCACGACGTCGGGGAACTCACCCCGACGATGGTGGCGCTGGCGGCACTGGCCAGCGGGCCTTCCCGGCTGCGCGGCATCGCCCACCTACGCGGACATGAGACCGACCGGCTGGCCGCGCTGGCCACCGAGATCGCGGCTCTGGGCGGCGACGTGCGGGAGATGCGCGACGGCCTGGAGATCCACCCGCGGCCGTTGCGCGCGGAGCCGGACCGGCCCTGGGGCGCCTACGCCGATCACCGGATGGCTACCGCGGGCGCGATACTCGGCTTGGTGATACCGGGAATCGCTGTCGACGACATTGCCGCGACGACCAAGACGCTGCCGGAGTTTCCGGCTCGCTGGTCGGAGATGCTGGCTGGTGGTGCGTACTGAGCCGGCCGGGTGGCGGTCACAGCCGCAGTAAGGACATCGACGAAGCCGACGTCCGGGTCCGGCCGGGGCGGCGCGGTTCCCGGCCCCGCACCAAACGCCGCCCCGAACATGCCGACGCCATCGGCGCGATGGTCGTGGCGGTGGACCGCGGCCGGTGGACCTGCGCCCCCGATGACGATCCCACTGCCCGGGTGACAGCGATGCGGGCGCGCGAGCTCGGGCGCACCCCGGTGGTGGTGGGTGACCAGGTCAGGTTGGTCGGCGAAGTCAGCGGCGCACCGGACGGGCTGGCCCGGATCGTCCGGGTCGAGCAGCGGTCCAGCGTGCTGCGCCGCACCGCCGACGACGGCGACGCCTACGAGCGCATCGTGGTGGCCAACGCCGAGCAGCTACTCATCGTGGCCTCGCTGGCCGACCCGCCGCCGCGGACCGGGCTGATCGATCGCTGCTTGGTAGCGGGTTTCGCTGGCGGGTTAACACCGGTGTTGTGCCTGACCAAGCGTGACCTCGCCGCGCCGGACGCGATCCTGGAGCGCTACGCCGCGCTGGACATCCCGGCTCTGGTCACCGCCCCGGAGACCGGGGTGGACGCGGTGCGGGCGCGGCTGGCGGGTCGAGTCTCGGTCCTCGTCGGACACTCCGGAGTTGGCAAGTCGACGCTGGTGAACCGGCTGGTGCCGGACGCATTGCGGGCCACCGGGGTGGTCAGTGGAGTGGGTAAGGGACGGCACACCTCCAGCTCCGCCGTGGCGCTGCCGCTACCCGGCGGTGGGTGGGTGGTGGACACCCCGGGGATCCGTTCCTTCGGCCTGGCGCACGTGACGCCCGACGATGTCGTCCGCGCCTTCGCCGACCTGGCCACCGCGATCGAGAACTGTCCCCGAGGCTGCACCCACCTCGGCCCCCCCGCCGACCCGGAGTGCGCCCTGGACGAGCTCACCGGCGCCCCGCACCGCCGCGCGATGTCCGTGCGCGTGCTGCTCGCTGCGCTCACAGGCTCGTGAGTGCGTAACAGTGTTCTAACACTGTTACGCACTCACGAGGTCGGTGGGCGGGTCGAACCTCTCCTTGATCGCCCGGGGGCTGGTCCAGCGCAATAGGTTGATCACGGAGCCGGCCTTGTCGTTGGTGCCCGACGCGCGTGAGCCGCCGAAGGGTTGGCGACCCACGACCGACCCGGTGGGTTTGTCATTGACGTAGAAGTTGCCTGCGGCGAAGCGCACCGCCGTCTGAGCCCGCAGCACTGCCTCCCGGTCAGTGGCAAACACCGCCCCGGTGAGGGCATAGGGGCTGGAGGAGTCGATGACGTCGAGGATCCCGGCGTAGTCGTCGTCGGGGTAAACGTGCACGGCGAGGATCGGTCCGAAGTACTCCGTCGCGAATATCTCGTGCGTGGGGTCGGCGCTGAGCAGCACCGTAGGCTGCACGAACCACCCCTGCGAGTCGTCGCAGCCACCCCCGGCGAGGACCTCGATCGACGGGTCGGTGGCGACCCGGGCCAGCAGGGTGCGGTGCTTGGCGAAGGCCCGGGCGTCGATCACCGCACCGCCGAAGTTCGACAGGTCGGCGACATCGCCATAAGTGATGGTTCGGGTGGTGTCGGCGAGCTGTTCGCGCAGGCCGCCGTCCCACAGCGACCGGGCGAGGTACGCCCGAGAGACCGCGGAGCACTTCTGGCCCTGGTACTCGAACGCGCCACGCACCAATGCCGTCATCACCGCGGCGGGATCGGCCGAGGGATGCGCGACCACGAAGTCCTTGCCGCCGGTCTCCCCCACGATGCGCGGGTAGCTGCGGTAGCCGTCCAGGTGATCAGCGATAGTGCGCCAGAGTGCCTTGAAGGTCTTAGTGGAGCCGGTGAAGTGCAGCCCGGCGAAGTTCGGATCGGCCAGTGCGACCTCACTGACCGCGGCGCCGTCACCGGTGACCAGGTTGATCACCCCGGGCGGCAGCCCGGCGACCTCCAGCAGCCGCATCGTGACGTCCGCGGCGAGCTGCTGGGTGGGAGTGGGTTTCCACAGCACCGTGTTGCCCATCAGCGCGGGCGCGGTCGGCAGGTTGCCGGCGATCGCGGTGAAGTTGAATGGGGTGATCGCGGTGACGAACCCATCCAACGGGCGGTAGTCGAGACGATTCCACTCGCCGGGTGCCGAGTTCGGCTGCTGGGCCAGGATCTGGCGGCCGTAGTGCACGTTGAACCGCCAGAAGTCGATCAGCTCGCAGGCCGCGTCGATCTCAGCCTGCTGCACCGACTTCGACTGGCCGAGCATGGTGGCGGCGTTGAGCCGGTCACGCCACGGGCCGGCAGCGAGGTCCGCGGCGCGCAGCAATATCGCCGCACGGTCGTCGAAGGACAGCTCGCGCCAGGCCGGGGCGGCCTGCGTCGCAGCGCGAACGGCATCGGCGACGTCGACGGCACTGGCCTGCGCGCTGGTGCCCAGCACATGGGTGTGCCGGTGCGGGATCACCACATCGAAGCGCTCCCCGCCCGCCATCCGCTGGACACCGCCGATAGTCATGGTCAGCTCAGCGCGCTGGTCGGCCAGCTCGGCAAGCGTGCGGGTCAGCGAATCGCGTGCCGGACTTCCCGGCGTATAGCTACGGACCGGTTCATTGCGCGGAGTCGGAGGCGACGTGATCGCGTCCATCGAGGTCTCCATGTCTGAGACTCACAGCAGCTCGAGCAGGAAGGCGATCTCCTGGGCGGCGAACCAGGCCATGTCGTGGTCCTCCGCGTCGCCGAGCGCGAACTCGGCGTCCGGATCACCGAGATCGGCAGCGTCGACCACCGCCACCGCGGCACGCACCGCATCCTCCGCCTCGGCTACGTCGACGTGCACGGCAGCTACCGCACAAGCCGCGACCGAACCGGTGATCGTGACGGCGGCATCGTCGAGATCGGGACGCAACCGCACCCGCTCGACGTCGGCGGCCACCACGACGCGGCGCGCCAGCGCGGCCGGGTCATCCTCGAGCTCGGGGGCCAACAGTCGCAGCGAGGCTCGGGCCGCCTCGTTCATCGCCACGTATTCCAGCTCTTCGGTGTCTCCGGCGGCATAGGACTCGCGAAGCATCGGCGTGAGCGCGAATGCCGTGCCGGCGACCGGGATCAGCTCCCCGGAGTCGACCAGCGTCCGCAGCATCGAGAGCGTAGCGGGGATATAGACCCTCATCGGCGAAACAGCGCCCCTCTCTGCGGACATCCAGACTAGATCACCGCTCACCGTCGACGTCGGCTTACCCTTCACCTTGTGCCCTCGCCCGACAAGCATTTCCGTGCCCCGAACGGCCAGCATGCCGCCAGCCCACGGGACACCTTCATCACCGTCTACGGCCGCAAACCGGTGTTGGAGGCGCTGATCGACCCGGCGCTGTCCATCGACAAGGTAATCGTGGCCGAGCACGCCCGCGGCGACACCATGCTGGAGATCCTCGACGCCGCGGCGCGCCGGCGGGTGCCGGTGCAGCGGGCGTCAGCGCACCGGGTGAAGGTGCTCGCCGGCAATGGCCGGCACGACCAGGGCATCCTGGCCGACGTGGTGGCGCCCCGGATGCGGCCGCTGGATCGCGCGCTGCAGACGTTGCCCAGCCCGGCGGCAGTCCTCGTGCTCGACGCGATCACCAATCCGGCCAACGTGGGCATGATCCTGCGGACCGCGACGGCAGCGGGTATTGACGGCGTGGTGCTGCCCCGCCGGGGCGTGCCCGCGATCGATCCGTTGGTGATCAAGGCGTCGGCCGGGGTGGCCTTTCACGCCCCGGTGCTACGCAGCGCCACCGCCGAGCTCGCCTGCGCCACGCTGCGCGCCGCCGGGTTCGGCGTACTCGGATTGGCCGGTTCGGCACCGGGCGCCGAGTCGCTGTTCGGCAACCCACCCCCGCCGCAGGTGGCCTACGTGCTGGGAAACGAGACCACGGGCATCTCCCCAGCGGTCGCCGCACAGCTCACCGGCTGGGTCGGCATCCCGATGGCCGGCAACGTCGAGTCGCTCAACGTGGCCAGCGCCGCCGCGGTGGTGTGCTTCGAGTGGGCCCGCCGGCGCCAAATACCGAAGTAAGCCGATCACGCACAGATCCCACCCGGTTCGGCGACATTCGACGACAGCCCCCCGCTACCTCGCGCATACTTCCCTCCCACCGGATCGTTGCCCCTCCTCCGACCCGGTGGCCACGGTTTGCGGCACTGTCGCCGCGGACCGTCCGAACACGGCGTCTCCGGCTCCGCCGTCGACCGACTGCGCGCAACTCGCGTGGTCGTTCCAGACGAGGAGCGTTCGTTGACCGCAAGCATCGCCGAGCCATATCCCCAGCTACCGCAGCGGCCGGTGCTGCGCCGCTTGGTGGACGTCCTGCCGGCCGCGACGCCGACCACAATCACGCTGCCGCCGCCGGCCACCGCGCTACCAGCAGCCGATCCCGCCGCGGCCGTCCTGGCTGAACGGGTGCTGCGGGCCGCGGTGGAGATCCTCGGCGGCCGCCGGCCGGCGCGACAGCTGTCCGCGGTGTTGGATCCTGATCTGCTGACCTACCTGGTATCGCTGCAGGTGACCGCCGGCCATCTGAAACCACGAATGCGCAGAGTGCTCGCCCAGCACCAGGCGGGCGGGGCACTAGAGGCGGTCGCGCTGGTGACGCTGACCACCGGCGTACGGGCGCTAGCCGCCCGCTTCGACAAACACGGCAGTCGTTGGCAGTGCACGGCGCTGCAGATGCGCCTCACCACTGGAGACCTGAAAGCACGCCGTAAATGACGATGAGCCCTCCCGTTCCCGAACTCCACAGCAGAGCTGTTCGGCCGCCGCTGGACAGCTCTGCTGTGGAGCTCGGGAGGCACAGCGCACTGCGCGCTCAGCGCCCGACGCTGGTCAGTATGGGGCTGTGGTGGGGGCTCCGTGGCAGCGCTTGTATTTCTTGCCGGAACCGCACGGGCAGGGCGCGTTGCGGGCGGGTCCGCCGGCGTCGTTGCCGGCGTGGCGACCACGGTCCCGCACCTCGGTGCCGCCATCCTCGGTGGGCCCGGTGTAGGTAAGCGCCGGGGACTGCCGCTGCGCCAAGCCGTCGTTGCTCACTGCGGGTGAGCTGCCCAGTGTCGCGGGAAGACCACCGTCATTGGCTTGGCCGTCGAGCTGCGAGAGGGCCGAACCAGCCGGCGCCGGCACCAGCGGCACTGGGCCGGGGGCCGGGGTCGGGGCCAGCGGGGCCTGCGACGGGTCCTCGACTATTTCCGGCTCGGCGACCTGGACCGCGACGTTGAACAGGAACCCGACGGATTCCTCTTTCAGCGCCTCGAGCAGCGCGCTGAACATCACGAAGCCCTCCCGCTTGTATTCCACGAGCGGGTCACGCTGGGCCATCGCGCGCAGCCCGATGCCCTCTTTGAGGTAGTCCATCTCGTAGAGGTGCTCGCGCCACTTGCGGTCCAGCACCGAGAGCACCACACGGCGCTCCAGCTCCCGCATCGCGTCCGGGCCGGCCATCTCCGCG
>DASUII010000209.1:0-13468 GCA_036279835.1 Pseudonocardiaceae bacterium | reverse complement strand
TGTCGGTCACCGGTTAGCCTCCTTGTCGCACACCGGGTGCGCTTACCATCATCTTCGCACCCGCCGGCGTAGCTCAACTGGCAGAGCAACCGCCTTGTAAGCGGTAGGTTCGGGGTTCGAGTCCCCGCGTCGGCTCCGGTTCTACCAGGGGAAATGCTTCCCTGTATGGATCATGAATACTCCGCGTGACACGGTTCATGACACGAATCGTGTTAGCCTGCGTTCTGTGACGCGATCACAGGGGCCCATCCCGGGACGTTCCCGGGGCAGCATCGACGAGCTCCCGAGCGGCGCGTTGCGGGTCCGGGTCTATGCCGGAGTCGATCCGGTGAGCAAGCGCCGGCATGACTTGATCGAGATCATCCCTCCCGGACCGGGGGCTGATAGACAGGCGCGTCGGGTCCGTGACCGGCTGATCAGCCAGGTCGAAGAGCGACGGAACCCTCGAACCAAGGCCACGGTGGACCAGCTACTGGAGCGCTACCTCGACCAGTTCGACGGCGCTACCACCACGTTGATGCTTTACCGTGGCTACGTCCGCAATCACATCTCGCCGTTCCTGGGCAAGATCAAGGTCGGCGCGCTGGACGCGGACACTCTCGACGCGTTCTACGCGGAGCTGCGGCGATGCCGGGATCACTGTTCCGGGCGTCCCTTTGTCCAGCACCGAACTGCCGTTGAGCATCGTTGTGACCGCCGCTGTGGTCAACACCGATGCCGACCGCTGGGTGCAACGACCATCCGGCACATGCACTTCATCCTGTCGGGCGCCTACAAACGCGCGGTGCGGTGGAAGTGGGTCACGGTCAACCCGTTAACCCAGGCCGAGCCTCCTGCCGCCCCCATGCCGAACCCGCACCCGCCTAGCGCATCCGAGGCAGCCCGGATCGTCAACGAGGCGTGGCGAGACCCTGACTGGGGTGCACTGATCTGGTTGGCGATGACCACGGGAGCGCGTCGCGGTGAGCTGTGCGCCCTGCGCTGGTCGCGAGTCGACCTGACCCCGGACAGGGCACTGATGTGGCTGCGGCACGCGATCAGCAAGGGCGTGGGCGGCTGGGTTGAGGGAGATCTCAAGACGCATCAGCAGCGCCGCATTGCCCTCGACCCGGAGACCGTCCAGGTCCTCAGCGACCACCAGATCCGTTGCCGGGCTCGCGCGAGGGAGCTCGATCTTGATCTCGTCGCAGACGCCTTCGTGTTCTCGGGCGCCCCGGATGGCAGCACGTATTTGACGCCGGGGGCGCTCACGCAGCGTTACAATCGCCTCGCCGAGCGGCTCGGGATCGATACGAACCTGCACAAGCTGCGGCATTACTCGGCAACGGAGCTGATCGCCGCAGGCGTCGATGTACGGACCGTCGCTGGCCGGCTGGGGCACTCAGGTGGTGGTACGACGACGTTGAGGACTTATGCAGCCTGGATGTCCGAAGCCGATCAGCGGGCGGCCAGCGGCATTGTCACCAGGATGCCAAGCCGACCGGCACCACTGGGGCCGGTGAACGGGCCAAACATGACCCGCGGAGCCCGTATGAACGGATCGCCGCCGAGCTGCGTCGGAGTGTCCTCTCGGGAATCCTCGCTGATGGTGATTTCGCGCCGACCGAAAAGGAACTCGCCGCACAGCATCAGGTCGCGGTCGGGACTGCGCACCGGGCTATGGAGCTGCTCAAGACGTGGGGATTCATTACGTCGAGCCGCGGTCGCCGAGCGGTCATTTCCTGTCCCCCTGAGCTGGTGGATACGAGCGCTGCTGATTCCGCATGTGTCTTACCTGATGGCCTCCAGCAGGAGAACGGCGACAACGAGTCAGCGATGACCGCGCCGCAGTTGTGGGTGATCACTGTTCGGGGGCCCGATGGGTTCCGCTACCCGGCTCGGCATGTGCGTGAGGATATCAATCGACCCGATGCGTTCCGGGCGCATCTGCTCGCGATCGCCAGGATGGAACGGCCTATGGAGACCGATCGTGGCGAGAACTGGATCGGTGACTACGAAATCGAGATCCGTGAGCCTGGGAAAGAGCAGAAGGATCCGAAATTCACGTTGCGCTGGCACCCGCGGTGATCGATGGATTGCGTGCCGGATGTCCGGTCGGTGTCTCTACTACGTGTATGGAGAAGTCCTGTATGGACAGTGCCCAGCGTGTAGAGCGGTCACGAGGTGTTCGGTTCAGCCGAGCCATTCCCGGAGGATGTCGAGCAGCGCCGTGGCGGCTTGCTCGTCGAGTCGCAGTACGCAGCAGTTAGCGATGTGCGGGTTGAGCACGATGATCCCGTTCTCTTTGGTCACGAGCAGGTTGGTGAAGCCTGTCGTGCCGTGTGTCTGACAGGTGGTCATGATCACTCGGCGGTGGTTGTTTCGCGCGGTGTTCTCGGTGCTTTCGGTCATCACGGATCTGTTTGCGTGCCTGCGATCACGGTTGGCAACCGCGTCAGGGCACGTTCTCCTTGTCAGTTGGGTGGGGGCAAAGGGGAGCTTTCGACTGGTGGAATCCATGGGTGCACCCGGCGCCGGGGTGAGGCGGAGCGCACGGTCCGTCGCTGGTGGTGGATCCTTTGAGGCGGCTGGTGCCGGCCCGACGCCGGGTGCTTGTCCCTACTGAAGCGACGTGAGTAGGGCTGGCACAGAGCGGCAAGGTCGGCGTTTCGTGAGACGGATGTGGCACTCTGCGAGCTCACCTGCAGAAATAGGTGATGGCCCTGATATGGTGATCACGAGTAAGAGCTGCGGGAGGTAGTGAGTGGTTGTAGTGCGCCGTCGATCGGCGTTGGCCGGTGCGCGTAAGGCGGCGGGTCATACGCAGGAGAGCTTGGCCGCGGCGCTGCATATCGACCGGTCGACGGTGATCCGGTGGGAGGCTGGTGAGCATGCTCCACTGCCATATCTCCGGCCGGGGTTGGCGCGACTTCTGGGGCAGTCACAGGAGCAGCTTCGTGCGTTGATCGAGGACGATTCCGAGACTCGGTTATTGGCCGAGGGGATGCCGGTTGATGTTGGGGTCGCCTGCGATTGGTTAGACCAGCAGGCTGGATGGTCGCCGGGGACTAGTCGGCGGAAGGTGATGTCGCGGCTTGGGGTGTTGGATGAACGTGAGCTTCACGATCGGAACGGCCGGCGAGCGAAGGTAGGCCGGAGCGAAGTAGCGCATGCGTTGTTGCGCTATTACGAGGATGTGGATGTTCAGGGCTTGAGCGTGTACCGTGCGTGTTGCGACGGTCGAGATGTCTTGACTAGCATTGTGAGCCGAACGGAATGGTCAGTTATGGCATGCCCCCTGGCATCTGGGCAAGATCGCTTGACGCTCGAGAGTTCGACGCCCGCCAATTCGATCGAGATCGAGGGTGTCACGGCGCAGCACGCCGTACGCAGACTCGTAGAGATAGTTGCATTGGACGTGCGGCTTACGAATGCGCCAATTTATCGACTGCTCGGCCTTGACGCTCAGCAGGGTTCAATCGGAGGCACGGTTGGGTTGACGTCGTTTGTGGAGTATGCACTGACGATGGATCTCCTCGAAGGTGAGCTGCTCGACGCGATAGTGGACGACGTCGCACCCCGTCCGGGTGCTCTGCCCCTGCGTGATCGGTATCTTCCAGACCTCGATGCTCTGCTTGACATGTCTGGCCGGTTGTGTGCGGGGGGCGTGGTTGCGTTATGTGCGATCGCGCGCCCAGCTGATTCCTATCGTGGTAGGGCGGACTATGTTTTGCTGGTGCAGGAGCGCTCCGAACATGTTCTCAACGCTGCGGGTCAGTTGGCGGTGATTCCGAAAGGCTTTCATAAACCGCTCGCTGACTATCGGTGTGATGCTCAGGTGGGTGTCACGTTGCGCCGGGAGATGGAGAAGGAGCTGTTCGGTCGAAGCGACGTCGATAGCACTGTCTCACCGCATATCATTGCTGCTCCCATGCATCCGAGCCGGTTGTCGGAGCCGATGCGTTGGCTGACCACGGTTCCCGGTGCGTTGAGGATGGAGTGCACGGGCTTTGGGTTGAATCTGGTCAGCGGGAACTATGAGTTCGCTTCCCTGGTCGTCATCGATGACGAGGAGTTCTGGGGGCGGTATGGCGGTCATATCGAGGCTAACTGGGAGTCGGCAGGACTGCGTCTCTATTCGAGTCTCGATCGTGAGCTGCTCGCCGGGTTGATCGACGACGAACGTTGGAGCAACGAGGGATTGTTTGCTCTGCTGCTGGGACTTCGCCGGCTCGGTGAACTGGGTGGAAGGCGTGTGAACTTGCCGGATATCGTGAGCGGGTTCGACGCTAACTACTCCGGCTTCGAGGAGGGCCAGCGAACAGTGATGACCACGGAGTCCTCTTTTGCTTCCCAGGAGTGATCAATGCCGGGTCCCCATACCGCGTAGTCACCCTGCCGGGTGAGTTGCGCGTATCCTGCTGTGAGGCTGATGTGGAAGTTGCCATCAACCAGAATGACCATGGTTGTTCTTTGTTCGTCTTTAGTCCACTCGGCCCGCTTTTCTCCGGCGGGGTGGATCGCCCATTTAACTTCAACGTCTTTTGTTGACCGGATGCCTTCGGATCTTTCGATGAAGTGGCCGAGTATCCAACCGCGGGTGTGCTGTCCATCGTCAGCGGCATTCCCAATGTGCCAGCCTGTGGTCATGGTCGTATTTCCCAGTGGATCGGTGGCAGGTTCACTCGGTTCCCACCAATCTGTGAGAGACGTCGTAGTCCTTGCAGTAGCGCGAAGAGTCCTTCGTTGCTCCAGGCTACCTCTGCGATGAGTTCGGTGAGTGAGGTGCGATCGAGGCTGGAGTGGCGCCGGACGGTGGAGGACTCCCAGTTGACTGCAAGCTGGCCACCGTACCGGTGCCAGAACTCCTCGTCCTCGATGACGATCAGGGAGGCGAACTCGTAGTTCCCGCTCACCAGATTCAACCCGAAGCCAGTGCTCTCCATCCTCAGCGCGCCGGGGCCGGTGGTCAGCCAGCGCATCGGCTCGGACAGCCGACTCGGATGCATCGGGTCGATGCTGCGCTGCTCGGTGACGGTGTTGTCGATGTCTACGCGCCCGAATAGCTCCTCTTCCATCTCTCGTTGCAGGGTAGCGCCGAGAGGGGTGTCTTCAGTGGTGTCGGTCAGAGGTTGGTGGAAGCCTTTGGGAATGACAGCGAGTTTTCTCGCGGCGTTGAGCACGACTCCGGAACGCTCCTGCACGATAAGGAGGTAATCAGCCTCACCACGTGCACGTGAGGGCCGGGCGATCGCGCACAAGGCGAGAATCCCGCCGGCGCAGAGGCGTCTGGATAGGTCGAGCACAGAGTCTGTGTCGGGGAGGTACCTGTCCCGAAGTGGCAGTTGCCCGCGTCGCGTGGAGTGGCCAGTCGAGAGCGCGTCGATCAGCTCGCCTTCCAGCAGGTCCATGGTGAGGGCGTACTCCACGAATGACGTGATGCCAACCGTGCCATCGATGTGATTTTCTTTGATGTTCGAGTGCAGCAGTCGATACAGTGGCATGTTGGTGAGCCTCACGTCCAACGCCAGCGTCTCGACGAGCCGGTGGACCGCACGATCCGCAGCGTGAGCATCCAGCGATATCTCACCGTTGGATGCGATACCGGCAAGAGTGAGCCGATCGTTCGGACTGAGCAGCGGGCAGCTCAGATCGAGCCATTCCGGCCGGGTCAGGATACTGGTCGCGGTCTGTCGGTTCTCTCCGTATCGGGCTGCGTACCGGCCATGATCCGGTAGCCGTTGGTGGTAGTACTCGGCGAGGGCCTGCGCGACGTGGTGCTGGTTCACTCCTCGACGCCGTTTACCGCGAGCGCGCAACTCTTGGATGTTCACTCGGGCAAGGCGGGCGGCTACGGCATCCCGGCCGCAGCCCGGGGCCCAACCGGCGCTTTGGTCGAGCCAGTCGAGCGCTGCGTCGATGTGCGGATCGGTGCACAGCCTCCCGAAGGCTGCGGTGCTGTCATGGGCGGTGAATATCTGCGGGCACGACGACGTGTGCCGCGTGTCTGGCGCTGGAACAGGGTCCGGCTCAGTGCTGGGGGAATCTGCGGGTCCAGCCAGGACCTGGGTGAATCGTGCTTTGGCTCCTGGTGAGGCTTGCTCGAAGGCGGTGTCCAGGAGCTGCTGCATCTCCGATTTCGGTGTCAGCGTGGGCTTGTGATGCCACGCGGCGACGGTCCGCACGGCGATCCCCAAGTGCTCAGCGAACGACTCGTTACTCAACCTCAGCGCAGCCTGCAGCGCACACGCGGTGCGCCCCGTCCACACGCTCACCGAATCCATCAGCCAACCGACGCTTTCCGGACAATGTGCACTCGAGGTGCACTGGTCATGCACTGGATGTGCATCGGCAATGCATGGGATGCGACGCGGATTCGCAGTTGAATTTCAGGCATGGAGGGTTATCGGAAACTGTTTTCCGTTAGTTTGCTGACCGGCGTGTCGGTCCCACAATAAGCCCCGACCCCTCGAGAGAATTGAAAGGTCTTCTCACGGATCTTTCATTCCCTGGAGGGGTCGGTGCGCACCAATCGTACTATCGGGATGAGCCCAGTTCAATTCGGGGAGCTTCTTCGGCGTGTCGAGGAACTCGTCACCTGGGACAAGGGGGTCGGACGACCTCGCGGTTTGACATTGGCGCAGGGCCTGAAGGCGACCCTGATGTACTTCAAGAACAATATCACCGAGGAGGTGATCGCCGAGCTGTTGTTCGTGAGCCAGTCGGTCATCTCCGAGACCATCTCCACTCTCGAAGCTGTGATCGTGAAGGCGCTCAAGGACTTCGATCCGGACCTGGCCCAGGCGGCCGAAGGCCTCGCCGGGCGCGTGGCTGTGATCGACGGCTCGCTGCATCCCTGCTGGTCATGGAAGGACAAGAAGGACCTGTGGTCGGGCAAGCACAAGGAGACCGGGCACCAGCACCAATACGTGTGCGACCTCGCCGGGAACCTGCGATACATCTCCGATCCGCTTCCCGGAAAGACCCACGACGCCAAGGCCTTTCGAGATCTCCAACTGGACCATCACTTCACCGAGTCGAACGCCTTCGCTGACAAGGGATATGTCGGGTGCGGCGTCACCACACCGTTCAAGAAGCCAGTCGACGGCGAGCTGCTCGAATGGCATAAGGAGTTCAACAAGGTGGTCAACCAGTATCGATATGTCATCGAGCGAGCAATCGCCAACTTCAAGACGTGGCGCTGCATGCACACCGACTATCGCCGCCCGCTTCGAACCTACCGGACCGCCTTCAGTGCGATTCGCTCACTGCACTTCTTCAAGCTGAGTTTCCGATAAGCCTCATGGAAATCACCCAGCCGGACACGGGAAAACACACCGATTCAGCGGTCCTTGCGAACATGATCAACCAGCGTTGCGAGATCCGTTTGTATGGCATTCAGCCGATCGGTGATCTCGCTCAAATGCCGCTCGAGACTCTCCATCCGGGAGGACCAACTCTCCCCATTGTGCGTGACTGGTTCGGTCGCCTCCGGTGGCCGGCGTCCGTGCAGTACCGCGTCGATATGGTGTGGATGCCAGCCCAGTGTGATCGAGAGCGCTTCCAAGGTCCGAGCGCTTCGCCGTCGCTCCACGACGTGATGCTGAAGCTCCCGAACGGTCGCCCGAGAAACATGCGAGCTTCGGCGAGCTCACCCTGCCGCCAGCCGAGCTCATTCACCCGCACGTTGATCGCCTCAACAACGGCCGCCCAGTCCTCCACTTATTCCTCCGCGCTCCGCCTCGGCGCAGAGATTAGCGACTCACCAACTTTCCCCGGCACGACGGCGCGCGTCTCGCGCAGTCGAGCGATCCACCACGCCCATATTCGCTTTCTAAATAAGTCAACCATGTCGTAAATAAATCAAAGGATCTCGTTGTGAATACCAACCAACCCGCCACCGAGCGGATCATCTTCTACACCGTCGCCGAGACCGCAGCCCTGCTGCGAGTCGACGCAGCCACCATCTACCGCGCCATCCGCGAGGACGCCTTCCCCGCACTTCGCCTGCGCTCCCGCTACGTCATCCCCGCCGCTGCCGTCGAACAACTCGCCGCCCAGGCAGCGCAGACCGGCAGCTGCGTCGACGTGGCTGCCATCGCCGCTGAGCGCCGGCTCGCCCGTGAGGTCACCCGGTTCACCGAGGGAGGCCGACGATGAACGAACCACAACGCTACGAACAGTGGGCCGCCGAGCTCGACGACCTGGCCGCCGTGCCCACCGAAGTACTCGCCGACTGGGTCACCACCCAAGGCCGCTGCCTCTGGGAAACCACCTTCGGCGAACCACCGGAATGGACCGGCGAAGACGACCCGGACCGGGAACTAGCCACCCAGATGTGCGCGGGCTGCCCCGTCCGCAGCGAGTGCCTGGAATTCGAACTACGCCTCGGCGGAGCCCAGACCCTCGGAGTCTGGGGCCCGCTCAACACCGACGACCGCCGAGCCCTGCACAAAGTCTGGTCTTCCCGCAGACGAGAGGACCTCGCCTGGTTGCCCGACGACGAAGAGGAAGGAGAACAGCGATGAACGGCGGGGAATTGTTCCTCGCCGGGATGGCCGCCTTCGCCTTCATCGCCATCACGGTCACAGCACAAACGGGGGTGCGGCGGGCCCGCGCGGCGGCCGATATCGCCCGGGTCGGGACCAGCGCGGTATCGCTGATCGGGCGCGTGCTGACAACCGCGCTGGTGATCGTTGGCGTGCAATGGCTCGTGATCACCCACCTGTTCAACCAGACACTGTTGTGGGTGGTGCTCGGCCTACCCGCGCTGCTGGCCTCCTACACCCTCACCAAGGCGCTGACCATCTTCGAGATCCGCCCGTCCTCCCGAGGCAGGAGTGATCGTCGATGAACGCCCCAGATGATGACAAGCTGACAGGCGCCGTCTATGGGTGCGAAGGCAAGCCTGGGATCGCCGGGCCCGGATCGATGGCGACTTCACACTCGGCCGTACCCCAGCTGCCGGGATCGCAGCTGGAACAAGCAGCAGACGTGCTCGACGGAGAGTTGATCACTGACGTGGAGTACGCCAGACGCCGGAACGTGTACCACCTACCCGTTCTCGCGATAGCGGCCGGGATCCGGGAGTCGGACAACGCCAAGAAGGTCATCGCGGCCGTGGCGTCGAGAGGGGGGAAGTCCCTGCGGGTGGCGTTCCGCGCTCTTTACACCGTGGCTGGAGGTCAGATCAGTTGGGTACATCGGGCGCTCGACGCGCTGACCTATGGACCGGTGCGGGAACAGGTTCGGCTGGCTCGGTTGGCAGGGGATCGCGAGGCGCTGGCCGAGTGGACCGAACGGCTGGTGACGCTCAAAGACGGCCGCGCGGAGCGGCTCCGCGCGCTTCCGGCCACCCTGGCCGCAGGCCTGCGGGTGCTGTACGTCGTGTTGTGCCTGCTGGCAGGCCTGCTCGTCATGGTGGGGCTATGGCTGGAGTTCACCCCGGGCAGCATCGGCTGGTCGGGCTGGTGGTCACTGATCAGACACATCCTCGACGGAACGCTCACCGCGCTGTCCCTCACGCCGCTACCAATAGTGCAGGCATTGCTGTGGGGCGCAATACCTGCACTATTGGTAGCGGCGTGGAGTGAAGGTCGCCGGGCGGCGCAGCCGCCGCAGTGGCTATTTTCCCCGGACGAGCGCGCCCAGCAGGACGCCGAGATCACCGCCGACGTGACCACCGCCGCGCTACGTCACGTCAAGATTCCGGCGTTGACCCGCTACCTCACCGGCGGGGGCGTACTGGAATACGTCATCACCCCGCGCGAGCAGGGCGGCGGCACCTACACCCAGGTCCGCCTGCCGATGGGAGTCACCGCCGCCGAATTGCTCTCCAGCGCCAAGGTCGAGTTGCTGGCCGGGAACCTCGGGCGCCACCGGCACGAGGTGTGGCCCCAGCGGGAGAAAGACACCGACGCCCGCGTGCTGGACCTGTGGGTCGCCGACAAGGGCACTATGGACAAACCCGCCCCACCCTGGCCGCTACTCGTCGATGGTGAGGTCGACGTCTTCCGCGACCGACTGCCCTGGGGCGTGACCATGCGCGCCGAGCAGATCATGGTCGGCATGCTGCAAAAACACTGGCTGATCGGCGCCACCTCCAAGCAAGGAAAATCCACCGTGCTGCGCCTGCTCGCGCTCGGGCTGGCCCTGGACCCCACAGTAGAACTGCACATCGCGGACTTGAAAGGCGACGGTGACTGGTCGATGTTCGTCCCTCGGGTGGTGACCCTGATTGAGGGCAGCACCGACGAGCACGCCGAGACCACCACCGAGATGCTCGAATGGGGCGCGGCAGAGGTCGCGCGCCGCTACGACGCCAAACGGGCGGCTGGCATCGTCGGGGCAATCCCCCGCGAGCTGTCCCGTCGCAAAAACTCCGGATTCCACCCGATCTATCTGTTCGTCGACGAATGCCAGGTGCTCTACGGCGCACCGCACCCCATCGGTGGCGTCAAGGACGACGCCCGGGCCTGGCGGGCCGCCAAGAAGCTGCACGACCAGGCCCGCGCGGTCAACGTGCACCTGCTGCAAGCCACCCAACGCCCCGACGACCGCACCCTGCCCGCCCGGGTCCGCGAAGGCGCGCACGTGCGCTGCGCGCTGAACGTCCCCAACCACGAGACCGCCAAAATGATCCTCGCCGACGCCGCCGACCGGGGCGCCCGACCCCAAGACCTCCGCCCCGGCTCCGACGCAGGCACCGTCGTCGCGACCGGTGAGGTCGAGGACATTCCCCAAGGTCAGGCATTCGCGATCGTGCGCACCCACTACGTGTCCACCAAAGACGCCTACACCGTGATCACCCGAGCGATGAACACCATGAAGCGCACCGGCCGCACCATCACCACCGACCCAACCACCGAATCTGAACCCGCCCGGGACCTCCTGGTCGATGTCGCTGCTGTGCTGGACGGCAACGATAAACTGCGCTCCGTCGACGTGCTCCACCAGCTGCGGGCGTGCTGGGAGTCCACCTATGGCAGCTGGTCAGCCCAGCAGTTCGCCACCGCACTAGAGGGCCGAGGGGTCGAGGTCAGGAAACGCAGCCTGGACGGACAACCCGGCCAACGGGTCGTTGTGGCCGTCGACATCACCGCCGCACTCGACGCTCAGCGCCCCGAATCCGACCGTTCCCCGACCGATCCGAAGTGAGGCAGACCGTGAGGCACCGACCGCCTGCTAGGGCACATGCCTCACACCCGCACGCGGACACTGCCTCACTCCTGACCTGCGGCAAGGCAGATGTCCTAGTGAGGCAGACCGGCATCCACCACCCTGAGAACGCACGCATTCAGCGAGCCGGGTGGGGTACCTTCCATCTGCCTCACATGGGGCGCCAGGCAGCCAAATTCGGGGACCGACCGGTCCGGCGCTGACCTTCAATCCGCTCGCATGGGCGCGTTCACAGCCGGCGTCCGCGCCGGCGAGTTCGACTAACCCAGCCAGATCACCAGCACTTGGCGGTAGCCGCTCCCGGCGAACGGTGGCGCAGAGCGTTCCGGGCGTGCGGGGGTTGCGTTGCCCACCCAGTACTGGCCGCAGTGGTCCGACGGTGCGGGGCTACCGCGTCACCGGCTTTGTCCGCCGCGGTGATCACCACCACCGGCGCCGCGGCCCCACCGGGACCGGCGACCTGAGCTGACCGGGGCGGCCTCCGGATACGGATCGTTGCCTCCAACCGTGCCAGCTACGGCGCAACACCCACCGCGAAGTGGCTGCCCGTCGCGGTCCTCACCGCTGGCCTCACCGCGATGCCACTGTGGCGTTGGCCCGCTCGCCTCTGCTGCACGGTGAACCGCTTCGCCGCCCTGCGCGTCGGCTACGCAGCCCTGCTCCTGCTAGCCCCGGACCCGGTGATCGGGCTTTACACCGGACACCGCGCCGACGGCCCGACCCGGGCGGTGACCCGGCTGCTCGGCAGCCGCCACCTCATCCACGGGATTCTCACCGGCGGGATCCCAAGCGCCCACGTGCTGGCCTTGGGGGTGCAGGTCTACCTCGCCCACGCCGCCTCCCTGCTCGGCCTGGCCGTGCTCGACCAGCGGCGGCGGCGTGCCGGTCTGATCGACGCCGCGGTCGCCGGCTCCTTCGCCATGGCCGGCGCGGTCCTCGCCACCCGCCCCCAGCCGGGCTGCCCCCACCCGGCCTGGTTTCCCAGCTGGGCACCCTGAGGCAAAACCTCCTGCGCGAGCCATGAGCTGTGCACCTCGAAATGGATGGCCACCGATGGCCCAGCACCACCACGACCGCTGCAGCGGCCCGCCGCCCAGCGCCCAAGCTGCCATCGTCGCGGCCCGAGCCCAGCTGCTCGCCGGGCGTGGGCCCGGGAGCCAGCCCGCAGGAGATCACTGCACACTGGAAAAGCCGCGGGACATGGAATCGCTCCCCAGGTCCGGCGGGCTTCACCCCGAACCAACCCGTTCGACAGTATCTGCCACAATGCGCTGAGTGACGATTGAACGTACGAGCCAGGCATATGGACAACGGGCCGACGAGTACATCGACGCCCTCGGCAGCATCGAGGCGACCGCGTCCCCCGATCGAGAGATCGTGGGCACCTGGGCCCACAAGCAGTCCAGCGGGCAGATCCTCGACGTCGGATGCGGGCCGGGACAATGGACGAACTGGCTGCACGAGCAAGGAATCACCATCGCCGGCGTCGACCCGACGCCGGAATTCGTCAGCCGTGCTCAGGAGCGTTACCCGAATGTCGAGTTCAGGGTGGGCCGCGCCGAAGAGCTCGACGTCGCCGACGCGAGCCTCGCCGGCATCCTCGCGTGGTACTCGCTGATCCACACGCCACCACAGCAGATCGCCGGCATCATGGCCGAATTCGCTCGATGCGTCGAACCCGGCGGCGGACTTCTCCTGGGATTCTTCGAGGGGCCGGAAATCGCACCGTTCGCCCACACGATTACCACCGCGTACTTCTGGCCGATCGACGTTCTCAGCCGCACGGTCGAAGAGGCCGGTTTCTCCGTCACGGTCCGCGACACCCGCGTTGATCCCGGATCTCGACCGCACGGCGCGATCATGGCGACCCGCATCGCCTGACGCGTGAGCGCCTGCCCCTTCACGTCAGGGGTAGGCGCTCACCGCACAACTACACTGCGGAACGGTTCAACCTCATCGATCCGACGAGCGTTCCGAGCGCCAGCAACAGCAGAACGCCACAAACCGCGTAGAGCAAGGACAAACTGCTCGTGTAGGCCGAGCACACGACGACATCACCCGTCGAAGAACACGCCCGGCTTCCCTGTTCCACCCAGGAGTCCTGAGCGGCTCCACCGGCAGCCGTCGGCAACACATCGAGGTTCCACGACATCCCGACAGCGGTGACCACACCGACCAACGCGACACCGATGGCGTTGAACGAGAGCCGAGCCGAGTTGATGACCCCGGCCGCGACGCCTCTCTCGTCAGCCGGGAACGCGTGCATCGCACTGCCCAGCGTAGTCGGCTGGGCCAGCCCGACGCCGAGCCC
>DASUII010000208.1:0-16208 GCA_036279835.1 Pseudonocardiaceae bacterium | reverse complement strand
CCGCCGGGCGCACCCCCAACCCGTGCTTGCGATGCAACGAGCGGATCAAGTTCACCGCGCTGCTGGACCGAGCGCGGGACCTCGGTTTCGACGCGGTCTGCACCGGTCACTACGCGCGCCTAGCCGACGGCGTCCTACGCCGGGCGGTGGACGCTGGCAAGGACCAGTCTTATGTGCTGGCCGGGCTCACCGCCGAGCAGCTGGCGCACGCACTGTTTCCGGTCGGCGACACCGCCAAGGGCGAGATCCGGGCCGAGGCGACTCGACGCGGCCTGGCCGTCGCCGGCAAACCGGACAGTCACGACATCTGTTTCATTCCCTCGGGCGATACCCGGGCATTTCTAACCAGCCGGCTGGGCGTCCAGCCCGGAGAGTTGGTCGACGGGGAGACCGGGGAAGTCCTCGGCCGGCATCAGGGCGTGCACGGCTTTACCGTCGGGCAGCGTCGTGGGCTGGGATTGAAACACCCAGCTCCTGATGGTCGACCTCGATTCGTCCTCGGGCTGGAACCGGCCACCGGCAGGGTGCGGCTGGGGTCTGCGCAGCATCTCGACGTCGGCGTGATCGAAGCGCACCGTCCGGTGTGGGCGGACGGTGCGCCGGATCGTCCGCTCGAGTGCATCGCGCAGGTCCGGGCGCACGGCGGGTGTGCGAGCGCGGTCGCTGAGGCCGTCGGCGAGGGCGTGCTGGTGCAGCTTCGGGAGCCGCTGCGCGGAGTGGCACCCGGTCAGGCCGTTGCTCTATACCGGACAGACCCTGGTGGCGATGTCGTACTCGGCAGCGCCACCATCACCGCCACACGATGACTTCTCGATGTCGCCAGGCCGAAACTGCACTCCTGACGGCGTTAGCGGATCAGCTATTGAATGGCACCAGCACTGCCATTCGTACTGCCGCCGTCGGCGCCGTGACTGCCACTGGTCATACCCAGCACCGACATGGCGCCGGAGAACACGCCATCGCCAATGCCGTTGCCGCTCGCGTCGCCGATGGGTATTTGGGGCGAGATCGTCGACAGGACGGTGCGGGGTGGCAACAGGTCGACGTACTCCCGGTCGAGTTCGGCAAAGCTCACTGTGTCACACATCAAATCCTCCTAGAAAAGGGTTCTGACGAGGTGGGGTCAGCCATCCGCGTCAACGCCGTCGACGCCGGCGGTGCCTGGCCAGAGAACGAACTTATGGTTGAGGAGATTGATCTCGCCGCCCCCTCTGCCGTTGGTACCGTTGGTGGCGGTGCCGCCGTCGCCGGTGCTGAACATGGACAGGACGGTACGGGCGGGCAGCAGCTCCACGTGCTGCGCATTGAGCTCGACGAAACTCAGTACGGCCGACATCGGATCCTCCTAGAAACGGTGGCCCAGGTGGTCCAGGGCCCGGAAAACACCTCATCAGCGGGCGTGCCAATGCGTTACCACATACCGTGCCCAATCCTGATGTCTGCTGCAATGAGTAGCCCCACGTAAATGTTCAACGCTGCCACCTAGCCGTAGACTGGATTTCCTAATACTTAGGCGACAACGCCTGCCACGCAGGTTTGGAGTTCTGGTACCGACGGTGCCGCTGCTCATGTCCCGCGCACCGTGGATTGCGGATTTTCGGCGAGCGTCTGGCCGACCCAGCGCAGCGTCGGAGATGTCGTAGCACCGGACCACCCGCGGTGCGCACCGGCGACCTTGGTAAACATCCCCGGTGACTGACCTACGACCGTGGCCCCCTGGTACTGCGACCGGTATCGGCTCGATGCCCGGCACTGACGCCCGCGAAGCCGCCCGCACCGTGATCGGTGAGCTGCCTGACCTGCCGCACCTGCCCGAGCTGCCCGACCGGGGCGCCGGTGCCGACATCATCGGGCGCACCGCAGCTCTGCTCGTCGACCTCGCCGTTGAGCTGGTGCCGTCGGGCTACCGGGTGACCGCCCGAGCTGGGCGCGATCACCGCCGCGGCGTCGACCTGTTGCGCGCCGACCTCGACGCGTTCGAAGAGGCGATGGACTCCGCCGGGGTCCGACCGGACGTGATCAAGTTGCAGGCCGCGGGACCGTGGACGCTGTCTGCCGAGGTGGAGCTGCACAGCGGGCACAAGGTACTCACCGACCACGGCGCATTGCGTGAGTTCGCGGCGTCGCTGGCCGAGGGGTTGCGGGTACATGCCAGCGAGGTGCAGCGCCGGTTCGGCGTGCGCACCGTCGTGCAGCTTGATGAACCGGGCCTGCCTGCGGTTCTCGCCGGTAGCGTGCCCACCCCTTCCGGGTACGGCACCGTCGCGGCGGTGCCCGAGAATGCCGCGGGTGAGCTGCTACGCAGCGTGCTCGAAGCGCTGCCTACGCCGCGGATCGTGCACTGCTGCGCGCCGCGGCCCCCGTTGGCGCTGCTGCGCGAGGCCGGCGCAGACGCGCTGGCCGTCGACGCCGCACTGCTCGCCGGCGCCCCCCGGGCGACCATCGACGCCCTCGGCGAGGCCTGGGACTCCGGGATCTCAGTGTTGCTCGGGCTGATCCCTGCCATCGAGCCGGCGGCGGCGCCAACCCTCGCCGGTCTGGCCCGGCCCGCGCTGGATCTGGTGCATCGGCTCGGTTTCGACCGTTCACTGCTAGCGCAGCGCTGCGTACCCACCCCGTCCTGCGGTCTCGTTGGCGCCACCCCGGACTGGGCTCATCGAGCGCTGACCCTGACCCGTGAACTGGGACAGGCATTCGTCGACCCGCCTGAGTCCTGGTCGTCGTAAGAGTTGCGCCTGCGGCAAGAAATTCGCTGGCGTACGCCGCCGAATCGTGCCGGGATGGGGGCATGGCCACCGTCACTCTCAGCGGGCTGTCCCTCACACGGGTCAGGCCCTCCGATGAGGAGGCGATCCGGAAGTGGTACAAGCTGCGCTGCGCGGTGGTGCTCGCTGATCGGCCAGACGACCCGCCGCCATGCTGGGTCTATGAGCGCGGCTGCTTTGACCACCCGTGGCCCGGCGAGGTCGACACCGTGTGGCTCGCTCGGTTAGCTGGCTCGGTGGTCGGTGGCCGCCTGCTCAGCCTCCCAACGTTCGACAACCAGCACAACGCCGGCGGCGAGATCCTGGTGGCGCCCACGCACCGGCGACGCGGCATCGGTCGGGCGCTGCTCGCCCACCTGCGCGCCGAGGCGACCCAACAGAGCCGGGTCCGGCTTGTCGTCTGGGGAGAGCAGCCGCTGGACCCCGGGGCGCCCGACCCGGTAGGACATTTCGCGACGGTGTCCAGAGCGGTGCCTGCCCTGGTCAACACCCGACGGCGGCTCGATGTCGACTCGGTGGACCCGGCTGTACTCGTGCGGCTCGACGCGCAGGCCCGAGCAAAGTCGCGGGACTACTCGCTGGTCCAGTGGGTGGGTAGCACGCCGCTGCGGTGGCTCGATGACATCGCCTACCTCACCGGGCGGATGTCCACCGATGCTCCGCTGGATGACTTGCAGTGGGATCCGGAGGACTATGACGCGGCACGGATGCAGGCTAGGGACGCCAGCTGCCTGGCCCGCGGCCTGCACATGGTCAGCACCGCGGCAGTGGACAGCACCGGGCAGCTGGTTGCCTTCACCCAGATCGTCGGTTACGCGACGTCGCCGTGGTTCGCCGGCCAGTGGGACACGATCGTGGCGCCGGAGCATCGCGGCCATCGGCTGGGCACGCTGATCAAGGTGGCCAACCTGTACCACGCTCGGGCCGAGCGTCCTGAGCTGCGGGTGATCGATACGTGCAACGCTGATTCCAACCCGTACATGGTCAGGATCAACGAAGCGATGGGGTTCCGTCCGCACTGCCGGACGACTGATTGGCAGCTCGATCTGTAATCACGCTGGGTGGTCGCGCGACACGGCGTTGGGACGCTCTTTTCAACGGCACGACCAGACGGCCGATAGGGGTTCCATGATGCAGATTGTCGACATCGAGGCGTTGCGGACACAGTTGTCCGGCGCAGCGCTAACTCGCGGTGACACCGGTTATCACGAGGCACGCTCAGCGTGGAACGGTGAGATTGACCGATACCCGGCGGTGATCGCGCGCTGCGCCAGTGCCGCAGACGTCGCCGCGGCCATCGGATTCGCCCGGCAAGGCGGGCTGGAGATCTCGGTGCGCGGTGGCTTCCACAACACCGCCGGCACTGCGATCTGCGATGACGGCCTGATGATCGATCTCAGCCCGCTACACCACGTCGAGGTCGATCCGGTGGCGCGCCGCGCCCGGGTCGGTGGCGGCGCCACCCTGGGAGCTCTGGACGCCGCCACCCAGGCGCATGGCCTTGCGGTGCCAGCCGGGATCGTCAGCCATACCGGCGTAGGCGGTCTGGCGCCGGCGTTCATCTGGGTATGTTCTTCTGGGTCTCGACCAGGGTGCCGAGGCTCGGCCGGGACGTGTTCGCCACCCTCCCCGGGAACGCCAACGCTATGATCATCAACGCCAATGCCCCGCTGGCGCCGTTCGTGCCTACACGGAGGTCGGCGAGGACGACACGGCCTTCGGCGGCAGCCGATCGCCCCGCATCAGCGTCAACATCGTCGCGGTCACCGAGGACTTGATGCTACTCGCGGCAGAACGTGCTTGGGTCCGGTCGTGCTGGGAGGCGCTGCGCCCGCACGCGACCGGTGCCGGCAGTTACGTCAACGCGATGGCCGAGATCGAGGAGGACCGGGTGCGTGCTTCGTATGGGCCGGCCAAGTACGAGCGGCTGGCCTGGGTCAAGGTCGCGTACGACCCGGACAACGTCTTCCACCTCAACGCCAACATCACACCCGCGTTACAGCCGATCTGAGGATGTCGCGTGTGAGGCTCGGCGCCGGAGGGTGGTAGCATGGTACTTGGTTGTGGTCGTGTAGTTCCCCGATCGTTGTGAAGCGTCCGTGGAATGTCTGACTACGGGCTTCGCGTTCCCGTCGGGGATGTCTCCCATCGGAACGCGTTGTCCGCGCAACCGCGGATCGGCACGGTGCCGGTCCAGGCATCAGATTCCACAGGGAGAGCACATGGCACAGGGCGTCGTGAAGTGGTTCAACGCGGAGAAGGGCTTCGGCTTCATCTCCGTCGACGGGGGAGGCCCCGACGTATTCGTCCACTTCTCCGCCATCCAGGGTGACGGTTACCGCAGCCTGGACGAGAACCAGCGCGTGGAGTTCGAGTCGAGCCAGGGACCCAAGGGCCCGCAGGCTGACTCGGTTCGCGCCATCTAGCAGCGACTCACCTCGCGGCCCCGTACCAGGACTGGTACGGGGCCGCGAGCTGTATGCGGACTGTCGGTGCCCAAAGCTAGTCTCGCTGCGTGACGATCCCCGCCGCCGAACCACCTGCCGAGGTCCGCGCTGAGTACGGCGGACTCGTCGAAGCCGTGCGCGGGCACCAGTTCCGCTATTACGTGCTCGACGCTCCCACCGTCTCCGACGCAGAGTTCGACCGGCAGTTCCGCCGGGTGCAGGAGCTGGAGCAACGCTGGCCCTCGCTGGTGACACCGGACTCGCCGACGCAGCTGGTCGGTGGCGGCTTCAGCACCGAGTTCACCGCACACGACCACCTGGAGCGGATGCTCAGCCTGGACAACGCCTTCGACACCGAAGCGCTGAGCGCCTGGGCTGATCGGGTCGCCCGCGAGGTCGGCACCGAGGTGCACTACCTGGCCGAGTTGAAGATCGACGGACTGGCGGTGAACCTGCTTTATCAGGACGGCCGCCTGGTCCGCGGCCTGACTCGCGGTGATGGGCGCACCGGTGAAGACGTCACGCTCAACCTGCGCACCCTGCAGGACATCCCCGACCGGCTGCGCAGCGGCACCGAGTATCCGGTGCCCGAGTTGCTCGAGGTGCGCGGCGAGGTGTTCTTCCGGCTCGCCGACTTCGCCGAGCTCAACGCGGCGCTCGTCGAGGCCGGCAAACCACCCTTCGCCAACCCCCGCAACTCCGCAGCGGGTTCGCTGCGGCAGAAGGACCCGCGGGTCACCGGGACCCGACCGCTGCGGATGCTCTGCCACGGCCTCGGGCGCCGGCGCGGGTTCGAACCCGTCCTGCAGTCGCAGTCGTACGACGCGCTGGCGGCGTGGGGGTTGCCGGTCTCCGAGCACACCCGGCTGCTGTCGAGCATCGGCGAGGTGATCGAGCACATCGTCTACTGGGGCGAGCACCGCCACGACGTCGAACATGAGATCGACGGCATAGTAGTGAAGATCGACGAGGTGTCGGCGCAGCGCCGGCTGGGCTCGACGTCCCGGGCGCCGCGCTGGGCGATCGCGTTTAAGTACCCGCCCGAGGAGGCCATCACCAAGCTGCTGGACATTCGGGTCAACGTCGGGCGCACCGGCCGGGTCACCCCGTTTGCGTTCATGGAACCGGTGACCGTCGCGGGGTCGACAGTGTCGCTGGCGACGTTGCACAACGCCGATGAGGTACGCCGCAAAGGGGTCCTGATCGGCGACACCGTGACGATCCGCAAGGCCGGTGACGTCATCCCCGAGGTGCTGGGTCCGGTGGTGGACTTGCGAAGCGGCGACGAGCGCGAGTTCGTCATGCCCACGCAGTGCCCGGAGTGCGGCACGCCACTGCGCCGCGAGCGGGAGAACGATGTCGACATCCGCTGTCCCAACGCCCGCTCCTGCCCTGCCCAGCTCCGGGAGCGGATCTTTCACATGGCCGGGCGCGGCGCCTTCGACATCGAGATGCTCGGTTACGAGGCCGCGGTGGCGCTGCTCGGTGCTGGTGTGGTGCGCGACGAGGGTGATCTGTTTGCTCTCGACGAGCACAAGCTGCTGGCGGTGGATCTGTTTCGCACCAAGGCGGGAGAACTGTCGGCTAACGGGCGCAAGTTGCTGTCCAACCTCGACGCCGCGAAGGACCGTCCACTGTGGCGGATCCTGGTGGCCCTGTCGATCCGGCACGTCGGACCCACCGCTGCCCAAGCTCTGGCCCGGGAGTTCCGTACGTTGCAGGCCTTGGAGTCCGCTGCGACCGACGAGCAGGCGCTCGCGGCCGTCGACGGCGTTGGCCCCACGATCGCTGATGCCGTGCGCGAGTGGTTCGCGGTGGACTGGCACCGCGAGGTGGTCACCAAATGGCGTGCCGCCGGGGTGCGGATGGCTGAGCCGGTCGACGACTCGGTGGAGCGCCACCTCGAGGGACTGTCCATCGTGGTCACCGGCTCACTGGAGGGCTTCTCGCGGGACGAGGCGGTGGAGGCGATCGCCGTGCGAGGAGGCCGGGCCGCCGGGTCGGTGTCGAAGAAAACCGCGTTCGTGGTCGTCGGCGATGCGCCCGGCTCGAAATTCGACAAGGCCGTGACGCTCAAGGTGCCGGTACTCGACGAGAACGGCTTCCGGGTACTGCTCAGCGACGGCCCTGACGCCGCCCGCGCCGTGGCAGTATCACCGCCGGACGCTATCGGATAGTTATATGATTGGTGGTGGGAGCACCGACAAGTTCTCAGCGACAGTGGATGCCGAACTGCCAGCGAGCGAGGCGTTGGCTGCGCTGTCGTTTCCGCGAGCGGGCCCGGGCCGGCCGCCGGGCGCAGGCGGTACTCGTCGCGGTGGAGCGGTTGGGCGGTCGGGCTTGCGTCTCTGCTCCGGTGATCGCTGAGGTGGCGCTCTCGGCGTCCCGCCGACCCGGTGTGGACCGGGTGCTGCGGTGGTTGCCCGTCGTGGACACCGATCGCGCTATCGCGACTCTCGCGGGCAACCTGCTAGGCAGAAACAGCCTGGACTCTCGCCACGCGATAGACGCCTTGGTCGCCTCGACCGCGCTCGGCGCCAGCCCGGCGGTGGTACTCACCGGTGATCCGGACGACTTCACGCGCCTGATCGCCGACAATCCGGGCGTGCTCATCCAACCATTGCCGTAGCAAGCCATCCGCGGGTTCGATGGCGCACGTCGTCCGTTTCTCGTCGTGAGCTCGACCGGACCGACGTTTTTGCTGCCGAGAATGGCCGTAGCGTCGAGTTCACGGAACTGCGGCCGCTGCTTGCACGTTGCGGATCGGCTGAACGATCCCGCGCCATAGCACTTGTGCTACCGTTGAGTGGTGAGCACGGTAGGGCTACGCGAGCTGCGGCAACAGGCCTCTGAGCTGGTGCGGCGGGTGGAGGCTGGTGAGGAAATCACCATCACTGTCGCCGGTCGTCCCAGCGCCCGCCTGGTGGCCGTGGCACCCAAGATGTGGCGCCGCTGGGATGACGTGCAGGAGCTCTTCCGTGGTCCGGCTGACCCTGCTTGGCAGGCCGACCGCGAGCGCGTCGACCAGGCGGTGCGCGATCCGTGGGAGGCGCGGTGAGGGCGGTCCTGGACACCAGCGTGGTCATCGCTGCCGACGTCAGCCAGCTGCAGGGAGAACTGGCCATCAGTGCGGTCACGCTAGCTGAACTGCATTTCGGTGTTCTGGTCGCTCGCGAGCAAAGCGTGCGCGCCGAGCGGCTTCGGCGGCTGTCGATCCTGCACCGCGAGTTCGACGCTTTGCCCATCGACGATGCTGTCGCAGCCAGTTACGGCCAGTTGGCGGCCGCCGTCGTTGATGCCGGCCGCCAGCCACGCGCCCGCACGATGGACCTGCTTATCGCCGCCACCGCGCGCGCGCACTCCGCCCGCCTCTACACCCGCAACGCCAGCGATTTGGTGGGTGCGGACAGCCTGATCGAGGTTGTACCCGTCTGACGCCTCTGGGATAGGTGCAGTCGCCGTTACTTTTGCCACCCGATGTTCTCGGGAGTGGTGGTGAAGTAACGCCCGCTGCCGTAGTTGGCTAGGCCGTGTTTCACCGCGGTGATCGCGGGCAGGGTCAGTGTCGGCATGACACCGTAGGTCTTGAAGGCTTGGCTCTCGACGTCGGCGCCCTTGGCGAACTGCTCCTGGGCAGTGGGCAGCGTGTTCACTGACTTGACCTGCGGGTCAAACGCCGGGTCGTTGGTTCCGGACAGATTAAGCTGGCTGTCCGAGCAGTAAATCTGGCAGATATAGGCCATGCCGAACGGGTCCGTCTGGCCGAAGCCTGAACCGAACATATCGAACTTGCGTCCGCTGATGATGCTCGAAAAATCGGTGCTCGCCACCTGCCGGATGTCGAGGGTTACCCCGATATTCTTCAGCATCGCGGCTACGGCGCCGGCGGTCGCCTTGCCCACGGGGTCGTCACCGACGTTGACGTAGCTGAACTCCAGCGGCTGGCCGCCTTTGCTGCGGATCCCGTCCGGGCCGGCCGTCCAGCCGGCGGCTTCCAGATCCTGCTTCGCCTTGGCCACATCGAAGGTGATCGCTTTGGAGAAGTTGTCCTGGTAGCCGTCTTGGAAGGAGAACAGGGTCAACGACCCGGGCGGGGTCTCGGTGAAGTCCAGGCCCTGGAAGGTGATGTCGGCGATTTGCTTGCGATCGATTCCCTCGAAGACCGCTTTACGGACCCGCGGGTCAGCCAGGATGGGCGACTTGCTGTTGAGGGTGAACAGGTCGTTCTGGGTGGAGATGCCCTTGCGGATGTCAATCCCGCTCATACCCCGGACCTGGGCCAGTCGGTCCTTGGAGCCGACGCCGGTGGCGTCGAGCTGGCCGTTCTTGAAGGCGTTGATGCTGGCCACGGAATCCATGGCCAAGAAGGTGCGGGTCTCTAGCTTGCCCTTCTTCCCCCACCACTTCGGGTTGCGGGTAAAGACCACCGTGCCGTTTTGCTTGTCGAACTTCGCCACCGTGTAGGGTCCGGCGCCCCACTCCGGATGCGGAGTGTCGATGTATCCCTTATTGAACACCTGGGGGTCAAGGGCCTTGGGGTTGAGCAGGATGTTGAACAGCCCCTGCCACCACACGTTGAACCCGTTGAAAGTAACTACGGCCTGCCGGTCGTCGACGCCCTTGGTCACCGAGGCGATGCGGTTGTAACCATCGCTGGAGGTCACGATGTAGGCCTTGTTCTGCGCGTTGTCGGCTTTCCAGGTGGCTTGGAACGCAGTCCAGTCGATCGGCGAACCATCGTTGTATGTGGCCTTGGGGTTGATCGTGTAGGTGATGCGCGTATTGCCGTTGACCGTGTCGGCCTTGACGTCAGTCAGGTAGTCCGGATTGAACCTCGGCTTGCCGTCTGCCGAATACGTCACCAGAACGGGGTTGTACCAGTTCCACAGAGCGTAGGAATACAAGGTCGTATCGCCCTGGAAAGGGTTCCACTGGGTGGAGATCTCTATCAGTGCGGTGGTCAGCGTGCCGCCGTCTTTGAGATTGTCATAGGGCTGGGGGTTGTACTGGGTCTGCTCGGCGAGAGACTTCGCGGTGTCGCCACCGCCGTTCGCGGTTCCGCCCGACCCTGAGCCGCCGCAGGCGACCAATGTCACCGACAGCGCGGCGGTGGCGGCAAGCACGGCGATTCTTCTCACCACAGACATGACGTGTTCTTTCTCTTCAGGGGTCAGCGGAAGTGGCAGGCGTTGCGCTGACCGGTGCCCCCGCTGCCGGTCAGCTCCGGCGTCTCGTTGGTGCAGCGGGCCTGTTGGGCCAGGTCCAGAGTCACGTGCAGGGGGCAGCGGCTGGCGAAGCGGCAACCGGGGCCGGAGTCGGTGGGGCTGGGCAGGTCGCCGCGCAGGATGATGCGCTCCCGGGTCCGTTCCACCACCGGGTCAGGTACCGGGATCGCCGACAGTAAAGCCTGGGTGTACGGATGCCGCGGGTTGTCGAACACCTCGTCCACGGCGCCGATCTCCACGATCCGGCCAAGGTACATCACGGCCACTCGATCGGAAATATGGCGCACTACCGACAGGTCGTGCGCCACGAACAGGTAGGATAGGCCGAGTTTGGCCTTGAGCTCGTTCAGCAGGTTGATCACACCGGCCTGGATCGAGACGTCCAGCGCGGAGACCGGCTCGTCGAGCACCAGCAGCGCCGGGTTGATGGCCAGTGCCCGGGCGATCGCGATGCGCTGGCGCTGCCCGCCGGAGAACGCCGTCGGGAATCGATCGCTGTGCTCCGGGTTGAGCCCGACCAAATCCATCAGCTCATCGATCCGGGCGCCGATCGCCGTCCGGTCGGCCTCGCGGAGCGCCTGCAACGGTTCGGCCAGGATGTCGTACACGGTCATCCGGGGGTCCAGCGCCCCGATCGGGTCTTGGAACACCATCTGCAGGGTGCGCCGTAGCTTGCGTTCCGCGCCCCGTCCGCGTACGTCAGCGACGTCGACCCCGCCGATCCGGATGCTGCCGCTCTGCGGCGGCCGCAGGTTCATGATCTCGAGCAGGGTGCTGGTCTTGCCGCAGCCCGACTCGCCGACCAGCCCGAGCGTCTCGCCCTCCCGGATGTCGAGGTCGACGCCGGACACCGCGTACACCCAGCCCACCCGCCGCTTCAACAGGGCACCCTTGAGCAGCGGGAACGTCCTGGACAGGCCGGTGAGCTCGAGCACGGCGGGGCGCTGCTCGCGGGGAACGCGCGCCGCCGGTGCGTCCGGCGCCGGCGCAACCGGGTAGACCGGGCGGCCGTCGATGCGGCCGTCGTCGATCTCGTGGGTCCGGATGCACGCGGCGCGGTGCCCGTCGGTCGCCCCGCTGGGAACCAGGTCCGGCTCCCGGTCCCCACATCCGGGCACCGAGACCGGGCAGCGCGGCTGGAAGGGGCAGCCCGGGGGCAGGTCCACCAGCAACGGCGGGTTGCCCTGGATGGGCACCAGCGGCCGGCGTTGCGCCACGTCAACCCGGGGGATGGCGCCGAGCAGGCCGATCGTGTACGGCATCCGGGGGCAGGCGAACAGCTCCGCCACCGGCGCCTGCTCGACCGGTCGTCCCGCGTACATCACCAGTACCTCGTCGGCGATCCCGGCCACCACTCCGAGGTCATGGGTGATGAGGATCAGCGCCGCGCCGGTCTCGGCCTGGGACAGCCGCAGCACGTCGAGGATCTGCGCCTGCACGGTCACGTCGAGTGCCGTGGTCGGCTCGTCGGCGATGATGACCTGCGGGTCGTTGGCCATCGCCATGGCGATCACCACCCGCTGCCGCATCCCGCCGGAGAACTCATGTGGAAACGATCGGGCCCGGTCGGCCGCGTTGGGGATCCCGACCAGGTCGAGCAGCTGCACCGCCCGTTTCCAGGCGACGTCGCGGTCGAGGTTCTGGTGGATCTCCAGCGCCTCGACGATCTGGCGACCCACACTGAAGATCGGCGTCAAGGAGGACAGCGGATCCTGGAAGATCATACCCAGATTCCGGCCACGGATCTTAGACATCTGCTGATCATCCAGCTCCAGCAGCTCGCGGCCGCGCAGCGCGATCGAGCCGGTCACCGAGGCGTAATCAGGGAGCAGACCCATGACCGCCATCGAGGTGACCGACTTGCCCGAGCCCGATTCGCCGACGATGGCCAGCGTCCGGCCGGGGTGCAGGTCGAAATCGACGCCGCGAACCGCGTCCACCCGACCGGCCTCTGACGGGAAGGACACGGCCAGGTTGCGGACCGACAGCAGCGGCGCGCTCATGCTCGGCCACCAGAATGCGAGGTGGGGTCGAGTGCGTCGCGCAGGCCGTCCCCGATCAGCGCCAGCGAGACGGTGAGCAGGGTGAGCCCGGCGGCGGGGAAGTAGAACAGCCATGGCGCGCTGGTGATCGTGGCGGCGCCGTCGGCGAGCAGGGTTCCCAGCGAGACGTCGGGCTGCTTCACGCCGAACCCGATGTATGACAGCGCGGTCTCGCTGAGCACCGTGGCGACCACGCCGAGGGTGAACGAGATGATCAGCAGCGAACCGATGTTCGGGATCAGGTGCCGCAGCACGATCCGTAGCGAGCCGACACCCATGAACCGCGCCGCCTGAACGTACTCCCGCTCGCGCAGCGAGGTGGACAGCGACCACACCACGCGCGCGCCATACATCCAGCCGAACGCGGTCAGCACCAAAATCAGCACCTTCCAGTCGCCGCCGGCCTTCTGCGAGATCAGCGCGAGGATCAGGAAAGCGGGTACTACCAGCAGGAAGTGCACGATCCCGAGGATGGCCTTCTCCACGGTGCCGCCGAGGTAGGCGGCCGTCGCCCCGACGAACGCCGAGATGACCGTGGTGAGCAGCGACACAACCAGGCCGATGATCATCGAGCGCTGCAGGCCGTGCGCGGTCTGGGCGAAGGTGTCGTTGCCGGGACCGTTGGTGCCGAACCAGTGCTGTGCCGAGGGCGCCGAAGTCAGGTTGGTGAAGTCGACGTCGGTGTAGGTGTAGGGCGTCAGCAGCGGGCCGACAATGGCGAACACCACCAGCAGGCTCAGGATCACGACTCCGGCCACCGCACCCCAGTTGCGCAGGAATCGGCGCGTGTAGAGGCGTCCGCGCGACAGCCGCTGACCGCGGCGCGCCACCTTCTCCTCGGTGGAGGACAGCACCGCGTCGACGTCTCCGACGGTGGGCTGCAGCGGGGGGAAGTTCGCGGTCATCAGCTCACTCGGACTCTCGGATCCAGTGCCACGACGGCGAAGTCAGCGCAGATCGCGCCGATCGCGGTCATCAGCGCGCCGAACGCGGCGACGGCGACCGCGCCATGGATATCGTTCTTGCTGATCGTCTGGACCAAGTACTGGCCCATGCCCTGCCACGCGAAGATCGTCTCGGTGATCACCGCGCCGGTGAACAGCGCTGGGATCGCGAACGCTACCGAGATGGCGACCGGGATCAGTGACGTGCGCAACCCGTGGCGCCGAATCGCGCTGCGCCGGGTCAGCCCCTTGGCCCTGGCCAGCCGCACGTAGTCGGAGTTGATGTTGTCAAGCAGCAGCGCGCGTTGCAGCAGGTGATAGCCGGCAAAGCTGATCACGGTGAGCGAGATCGTCGGCAGGATCAGGTGCCGCACCCGATCCAACAGCAGCGGCCAGAATCCACTCACCGTAGGCGACTGGGCGCCCGCGACGAACAGCACCGTGGCGCCCACTGACTGGTTGAACGTGATCGCCAGCAGCACCACCGCCAGCGAGACGACGACCACCGGAAGGTTCAGCGCAATGATCGATACGCCCTGATAGAAGCGGTCGGCGAACCGGTACTGGCGAGCGGCGGTGTACACAGCCAGGCTGATTCCGATGAGCGTGGACAGGATCAATGATCCCAGCATGAGCTGGGCGCTTAGGCCGATCCGGAAGCCGATCTGGGAGTTCACGCTCTCGCCGACCGGCGAGTAACCCCAGTCCCAGTGCCCGACGATGCCGCTGATCCAGTGCCACCAGCGGTCCAGCAACGGGGTGTCCCGGCTGAGGTTGTACTGCGCCAGCGAGCGGCTGACCTGCTCAGGTGTGCGAGGGGGCCGCAGCTGCAGGTAGTTGGTCCGCGGGTCGAGGAAGAAATTCGCCAGGAAGTACGTCAGGTTGGTGGCTACCACGATCATGAGCAGCCAACCAAGAGACTTTCTGAGGAGGTATCTCAGCACGGCCGCTGCGCTCTCTTTCTCTCGTGCAGATCAGTTACGCGATGTATCCGATCGGCCGCCCTAGGGATCGCGAAGGCGCCTACCCAGGACAATCGGGGACACTAGGCGCCGGGTTACGGCCAGCTGACCAGCGGGGGAGAACGTGATCCCAGCGCGGCCAGGCACAGCAGGACATAGTTGGCGAGACGACGTGCCAAAAACCGGTCATCGTGTCACTCCTTCGGGTCCGCGAACCGTACACGGCGACTTGTGAAGAAGGCTTATCCGATGACGCAGCGGCGCAGCCGGTGGGCGTACTGTCACCAGCCCATGGGGTCCATGAGGCGATCAAAGATGCGGCGTGTGGTCGCGCTCGTCGCAGGCGCCACGGTGGCGCTGGCGGCCTGCGGCGGCGGTGGTGGTGCAACGGGGCGTGGTGGTCAGCGCCAGACCGGGTCCGCCTTCGCGGCGTGCGAGGCGAACCCGAACACCTGCAACTCCGCGGCGTCCGGTCAGCTGCGGCAAGGTGGCCAGCTCACCTACGTCATCGAAAAGAACATCGCGAACTGGAACCTGCTGTCCAACGAGGGCAACGTGTTCGACAACAACGAAGTCCTCAAGGCCGTGTTGCCCTACACCTTCGTCACCCAGCCGGACCTCACCGTGACGATGAACAACGATCTGCTCGACTCGGCGAAGGTGACCAACTCCAGTCCGGAGACGATCGTCTACAAGATCAGACCGACCGCGGTGTGGTCGGACGGGACGCCGATCACCGCGGACGATTTCGTCTACAACTGGAAGCTGCAGAACGGGCGCGACTGCCCTGGCTGTTCAGTGTCCACCACCGCCGGCTATGACCAGGTTCGATCGGTCGTCGGCTCGGACAACGGCAAAACGGTGACGGTGACGCTGACCAAGCCGTTCACCGACTGGAAGCAGCTGTGGAGTGGTGGCTCGCCGATCTATCCGGCGCACATCGCCGCACAGCATGGGGACACCAAGACCCCGCAGGGACTGGCCGCGTCGTTCAGCTGGTTCGGCGCGAATGTGCCGACCTACTCCGGTGGCCCCTTCCAGATCGACACCGTCAAGAACAACGAGTCGGTCACCCTGGTGCCCAACCCCAAGTGGTGGGGAACCCGCAGCAAGCTCGACCGGCTGATCTACCGGATCATCACCGATGCCAACCAGGAGCCGACAGCGCTGCAGAACCGCGAGGTTCAGGTGATCTACCCACAGCCGCAGGTGGATCTGGTGCAGCAGGTACGCCGGATCCCGGGCGTCTCTTCCTTCGTCGGGCTAGGCCTGAGCTGGGAACATTTCGACTTCAACCTGCAAAGCGGCTACCTCAATGACCCGGCGCTGCGCACCGCCCTGTTCACCGCGGTCGATCGCCAAGCCGTCATCAACAAGACCGTGGGACAGTTCACCACCAAAGTGAAACCGCTGAACAGCCACAACTTCGTTCCGCAGGAGACCGGCTACCGGGATGTGATCAGCGATACCGGACAGGGTTCCGGCAACCTGGTCAAAGCCAGAGAAATCCTGGTCAGCGCCGGATACAAGATTGACGGTGATCAGCTCAAGACACCTATCGGGCTGACGGTGCCGCCGTTGCGGATGAGATACGCCATCGGCAACCAGGTCCGCCAGGTCGAGTGCGAGCTGTTCGCCCAGATGGTCAAGCCGTTGGGGGTCACCGTGCAGGTGACGCCAACTGACGACCTCGGCGCTACGACCTCCAGCGGCGACTACGACATCATCGTATTCGCCTGGGTCGCCTCACCGTTCCCTTACGCCAACGCCGTGCAGATCTGGGGCACTGGGCAGGGCAACAACTTCGGTCGCTACAGCAACCC
>DASUII010000207.1:0-7223 GCA_036279835.1 Pseudonocardiaceae bacterium | reverse complement strand
CAGCAGTTCAACCAAGCCACTTGGGCCAGTGTTAAAGGCGCCAACACCCCCATGCCCGCTCCCCGACACACCGTGTTCCCCGCCCCAGCGGACGACGGCGACGGTCAATAACCTGCGCATACCTGGTCCTGTAAGTGTGCGACCCGCAGGACCTGCGCGCTTAGGAACAGAGCTGGCAAGAAGGGCTCGTTACGGCCAGATGAGCGTTTGACAATGCGGCCCCGGAATCTACGAGCGCACCAAAGCAGGCGTTGGTAGACAACGGCATCCACCTGGTCAAGTTATAGTTCTCAGTCTCTCGGGCCGAACAACGCACCCGGTTCACCATCCGGGTCATCGACCCGCTGCGGCAGTGGAAGCTCAGCCCTGTCGATCTGGCCGCCCTGGATCGATGGGACGACTACACCCAGGCCAAAGAGGCCATGTTCCAGCGCACCGACACCCCAGCGGCGCCGTGGACGGTGGTGAAGAGCAATGACAAGAAACGTGGTCGGATCGCGGCCCTGCGCTGGGTCCTGTCTACTCTGGACTACCCGACCAAAGAATCCCGATGTAGTCAGCACACCCGACCCGCTGATCGTCGGCCCGCCAGCCCCAGGTGTATGAGCAAAGCGAACGCAACAACTAAGTCACCTTCTCGAGGTGGCGCGCGGAGGTGGGACGCTGTCGCGCATGGGCGACTATAGATCGATCAACAAGGCAATGTGGGACGAGCGGGCTCCAGCTCACGCCGCATCTCCAGACTACGGGTTCGATCGATTCATCAGTGATCCCGAGTATCTCAGTGGGGTGGTCCGATTCGACCGTCCACGGTTGGGTGATCTGACCGGGCAGCGTGGTGTGCACCTGCAGTGCCACATCGGGACCGACACACTGTCTCTGGCGCGACTGGGCGCTCGGATGACCGGCCTGGACTTCTCCTCGGCCGCACTGGCCCACGCCCGCCGGCTGGCCCAATGCACCGGCACCGACATCGACTTCCATGAAGCGGACGTGTACGACGCCGTCGACGCACTTGGCCCGGCGGCCTTCGATTTCGTCTACACCGGGGTGGGGGCGCTGTGCTGGCTGCCGGACGTGTCCAGATGGGCCCGTGTCGTCGCTGACCTGCTTCGCCCGGGCGGCCGCCTGTTCATCCGTGAGGCGCATCCCATGCTGTGGGCGCTCAACGACCAGTCCGACGCGCTCACCCTGCACTACCCGTATTTCGAACACGTCGAACCAATCGCTTCCGATGAGTCAGAGACCTACGTGCAGACCGATGTTGTCTTCACGCACCGATTCAGCCACTGCTGGAACCACGGGCTCGGCGAGATCATCACCGCGGTGCTGGATGCCGGCATGCAGCTCACTGCGCTCGTCGAGCACGACAGCGTTCCGTGGGAAGCGATTCCCGGGCACATGGTCGTCGACGACGCCGGAGAATGGCGGCTCAATGCCCAGCCCGAACGCCTAGCCGCCAGCTACACACTGCAAGCCGCCAAAAGCCAGCACGGTGGGCGTCGTGAACTCGACAGGAGCGACCTCCCAAGCGACTTGTGACGTCGGTACTGTCGAGTTCACGACGCGGCTCACGGGCGGTAGGCGATGTCAGACGGGCTTGATCTCGCGGGGCGCATTGCGCTTGTCACGGGAGCTAGTGGTGGTATCGGCAGCGCGATCTGCCGGCGGCTCGCCGGCAATGTCGCCGGGATCGCGGTCGCCTACGGCAGCAACGCTGAGCCGGCTGAGGCGCTCACGGCTGAGATCGTCTCCGGCGGTGGCACAGCGCAGGCCTTCGGGGCCGACATGGCCGCGCCGGACGCTCCAGAACGGTTGATCGACGCCGTCGAGGCGGCGTTAGGACCAGTTGACATCCTCGTCGCCAATCACGGCCTCGCGCGCCAGGCCCGCTACGAGGACGTGGACGCCGCGGTTTTCGATCACACGCTAGCGGTCAATCTTCGGGCGCCCTTCCTGCTGGCCCGCCGCACCTTGCCGGGGATGCGCGAGCGCGGCTTCGGGCGAGTGCTGTTCATCTCCTCGGTAGCGGCCTTCAGGGGCGGCGTCATCGGTCCCGACTACGCCTCCTCCAAGGCCGGGCTCCACGGCCTCGCGCACTTCCTGGCCCGCCGTGTGGCCGCTGACGGCGTCACCGTAAACGTCCTCGCACCGGGCTTCGTCGAGACCGCGATGCTTCCCGGCGATCCAGGGCAACTGGCCAAGACCACACCCGTCGGCAGGGTCGGTCGTCCCGAGGAGGTCGCTGACCTCGCCCTGGCAATCCTGCGCAACGGCTACGTCACCAGCCAGGTGTTCAGCATCGACGGCGGGATGTATCCGCGCTGAGTCCGCTCATCCACGCGCTGCGCTGCGGTTCGACGCCTCCGCGGTGACGGGCAGCTCGACGCAGTCCGACTCGCAGCCATCACCGGTGCTGGTGGGTCGGGGTGGCGCGGGCCGGTGCAGCACCGCGCGGATGGGAGCGACGACGAGCTCGTCGTCGCGCATCGACCCGACGCCGTCGACGATCAAGGAGTAGTCGCTCGGATCCGTGGGTGGCCACACGAACGTGACCGAGGGGTGAGCTGCGACGTTGGCGCCAGCTGCTGCAGCGTTACCTCGATGCTCATCACCGCACCGTACGCGTTATGCGGGACGTCCTGGGCTTTCGTGGTACGTGAACATCCGGTCGGCCTCGATGCGCGCATAGACCGGGCCGGAGTCGAGGAACTTCTCCCACTGTGGTCCGTAGCGTGGAACGTAGACATCGAGCAGGGTCTGCCGGAACTCCGCTCCTGCGTCGCTGTGGATATCGACGGGAACGGCGCGACCATGGACGGTGACCGCGAGCTCCTCCCCAGGCAAGTGGGTGGCACTGACCGGCGGTCGATTCCTGATGTGGCGAAAGCGCACCGAATCCGGTGCCGAGCCGAAGTGGAAAGCGCCGCGAAAGAAGATGCCGTCCACCGGGCCGACGATCGGTCGCCCATCGGCGGTGACGGTCGCGAGGGCCAGCAGGCGCATCCCGGTCAGCCGGTCGGCGATTTGCTCGGCAGTCAGCCGCCGCTCCGGAGTGATGATCCTGCGGAGGTGCCGCCCGGCAGCCGCGTAGCTCCTGTCGAGCACGTCTTGCAGGGCGATCAGATCAGCCGGCGTCTCGTGCACATCAGCATTGAACCAGCGTCACGGCACCGCGGCCTCGGCGTCGGCCCGGATCTGGAAAGGCGGCGTTGCCGGGTGTGATCACTTGCCTTAGGCGACATGATTTGTCGTGGTGCGCGACACGCTCAGCGGTCTGCGTCCTGCGGCGGTAGAAATGCGACCCCGCGACGATTGCCAGCCTGTCAGCCGAGGACCGAGCCGACATGACGGACCACCGGCCCGCGCCTGAACGGAAGGCAAACGGGGGACATGCACTCGCCGGTTCATCCCTGATTCATGCACTCGTGCACTGTGAGTCGCCTTCAACCGTTACCCACTCGAGTGGTGCCAGGCACTCTCTGGCCGGTCACTACTCGGAGGCTCATGTCGTGCGCTTACCGCGCCGCACCACAGTCGTTGCTGCCGCAGTCTTGTGCGGTGCCCTGCTCGCGCCCGTCGCGCCCGTCGCGGCCCTCGCCGACCCGTCGCACGAGGGCCACAGTCGTCACGTGCTGCTGTTGTCGGTTGACGGGCTGCACCAGGCCGACTTGAGCTGGTACGTCGCGCATCACCCGAAATCGGCGCTGGCCGCGCTGGTAAACCGGGGCGTGGACTTCACCCAGGCCAGCACACCGGTGCCGTCGGACTCGTTCCCGGGCATGATCGCCCAGGCCACCGGCGGCAACCCCGACACCACCGGCGTGTACTACGACTCGAGCTTCAACCACGCGCTGCTGCCACCGGGCACGACGACGTGCCCAGCAGGCGCGCCCACCGGTGCCAATGTGGAGTACACCGAAACCCTCGAGCGCAACCCGAACTCGATCGACGCAGGCCAGGGGCTGACCGGGCTGCCCGGCAGCATCCTGGGGATGACCAGCCATCCGGAGACCTTGATCGACCCGGCGAAGCTGCCCGTCGACCCGAAGACCTGCAAGCCGGTATACCCGCACCAGTACATCAAGGTGAATACGATCTTCGAGATAGCTCGTCAGCACGACCTGCGCACCGCATGGGCGGACAAGCACCCGGCTTACGAGATCCTCGACGGCCCGTCGGGTACGGGGGTGCAGGACCTGTTCACCCCCGAGATCAACAGCCAGGCCGACGGACTGCCCGCCGGTCAGGACTGGACCAAGGACAACGCCAAGACCCAGCAGTACGACGGTTACAAGACCCAGGCGATCCGCAACGAGATCGACGGCTTCGACCACTCGCGCATCCACCAGGTCGGCGTGCCGGCGATCTTCGGGATGAACTTCCAGTCGGTGTCCACCGCGCAGAAGCTGCCCACCTCGGGCGGCAAACCAGGTGGTTACCTGGCGGACGGTGTGACCCCTGGTCCCGTGCTCGCCAACGCGCTGGACTTCGTCGACGACCAGCTTGGCTCGTTCGTCAACGAGATCCACACCAAAGGCCTCGACGACAGCACCACGATCATCCTGTCCGCCAAGCACGGGCAGTCGCCGACCGACCCGGCGGCGCTGACCCGCATCCCGGACGGGCCGCTGCTCGACGGCCTTAACGCCGGCTGGAAGACCGCCCACCCCGGTGCGGGTGACCTCGTCGCGCACTCCACCGACGACGACGCGATGCTGCTGTGGCTGACCGATCACTCCCAGGCCGCCGCAGACTTCGCCAAGGCCTACCTGCTCGCCAAGTCCGGCCAAGGCAACGGCATCGACGGCAACCCAAGCCGTTCACCTCCTCCGGGCTGGTTATGGTGTTCGCCGGCAACGCCGCGGCGAAATACTTCGGCGTCCCGGCCGGCGACCCGCGGGTGCCCGACCTGTTCGGCATCGTCGCCCACGGCGTCGTCTACACCGGCGGCACGAGCAAGATCGCCGAACATGGCGGCGCGGACCCCCAGGACCGCAACGTGCCGATCGTCGTCGCCGGCGCCGGCGTGGACGATGCGCACACCCGCCGCGAGCCGGTTGAAACCACCCAGATCGCGCCCACGATCCTGCGCCTGCTCGGCCTGAACCCCAACGAGCTGCAAGCTGTCCAACAGGAGGACACCCGAACCCTGCTGCACTGAGCGTGTGATGGCGCTGGCCGGCGGGCGGCCACACCGGCCTACATGTGCAGAGCATCAACGGCGGTGAGTCCGGCGTCTACGACGAAACTTGGGTCGGCGACGCTTTCAACGGCCGGGTCGTGCAGGGCCGTGATCAAGTTAAGCTGGCCCAGAACGTAGGAACCCGCGTGGATCGGTGGTTCATGAGAGCAGGACATCGCATCGCCGCAGTGAGCGTGCTCGCACTGGCGCTGGCGGCCTGTTCGAGCTCGCCGCCAGCTGGCCCGGCGAGCACGCCGGAGACCACCGCCGGCGCGCCGACCACGGCCAGCGTGCCGGCGATCCCGTCGACGGGACCACCGTCGACACCGGGGGCTCCGGCGGGTTCGGTCGCTGCACCGAGGTGCCGCTCGGCGCAGCTCACCCCATCCCTTGGCCCCCCTGAGGGCGCCGCCGGCTCGGTGTATCGCGTGCTGATCTTCACCAATACCGGCAGCCAGGCCTGCGCGATGCAGGGCTTCCCCGGTGTCTCCTACGTCGCCGGCGACGTAGGCCAGCAGGTCGGACCGGCTGCGGAGCGGGTCGGTGACGCTGGTGGGTCCGTGCGTATCGCACCGGGCGCGACGGCATCGGCGCAGCTGCAACTGGTGAACGTCGGAAACTACGACACGGCGGTGTGCCGTCCGACGCCTGTGCGGGGCTTGCGCATCTACCCCCCGGGTGAGACGGCGGCGCTGTTCGTGCCGATCGAGGCCACCGGTTGCGCGGGTACGCCGCCCGGCTCGCAGCTCACCGTGGGCACGATCATTGTGCCCTGACCGATCAGGATAATGATCAGCGGGCGAGTTGGAGCACGGTCAAAGTCCCGTTGTCGGCGTTGCTCACGTAGGCCTGGTGGCCGTCGGGTAGCAGCGCGATGCTGCTCGGGCCAGCCCCGGTGGGGATAGTCGCGGTGACCTTGCCGGTCGTGGCGTCGATCACCGAGACAGTGTTGCTGCCATTGTTGACGACGTAGGCGAACCGTCCGTCGGGAGACCAGACGATGTCTTCTGGCTGCTGGCCGACCGGGATGGTGGCAACGACCTTCAAAGTGTTGGTATCGATCACCGAAACCGTGTTCGACTCGTAGTTCACGTTGGCGACCAGCGGACGATTCGGGTGTACGGCGATGCTATGTGGACCGGATCCGACTGGGATGGTCGCAATAACCCCTCGGGTGGCGGTGCTGATCACCGAAACCAGGCCGGATTCGTGATTCGCCGTGTAGACCCGGCTGCCATCGGGGGAGAATGCGATCCCATGCGGGTCCGGGGCGACCTTGATCTGTCCGATGACCGTGTTGGTGTCGGTGGCGACGACTGACACGGACCCTGCGTCGTGGTTGCCGACATAAAGCAGTGCCCCGTCGGGACTAATCGCCGGGGCGAACGGGCTCACTGGCTGTGGAATCGTTGCGATCTCGGTGTTCGACATAGTGTCGAGCACGTCGATTGCATGCTTGGTCTTCTGATCATTGAATATGGTGACGTACAGCATGCGACCGTCTGGCGCGAACGTGAGGAACTGGGGCGGGCCGGCTGCGATGGGGATGGTCGCGGTCACCCGATTGGCCGCGGTGTCCACCATGGTGATGACCTGGGCATCGCCGTTAGCGACGTAGGCGTGCCGACCGTCTGGGGCGACGGCGACGAAGCTGGGCGTCTGCCCTACCGCGATGATGGCGCTGGCCGCGGGTACCGCGACCTTCGGTCCGACGCTCGCCACCGCCGCGGTCGGCGCAGGTTTGGGCGCGGGCTTAGCGATCGACGGGGTAGGGGCCTGGGTGCCGTTGCCGCGGCCGAAGATGGCCAGCGCAATCACTGCAGCCACCGCGACCGCCGCGCCGGCAGCGAGCAGTATCCTCGGTCGGCGCTCCCGGTCGGGTGAGGGCTTGGGCGGGGATGGTGCTTGCTTGGGCCGCACGTGGCGTGCGGTGGTCGCCGTCGCTTCACGCGGTGGTGTGCGTGGTGCCGGAATTGCTCTGGCCGGTAGCATTTCGGCTGGGCGCTGCGCCGGTATGAGTGGCTGCTCTACTTGTGTG
>DASUII010000206.1:0-12278 GCA_036279835.1 Pseudonocardiaceae bacterium | reverse complement strand
CCAACTACACCCCCACTCCGACGGGATGGCCGCCCTGTGGGCGTTTCTCCCGGCCGACGACGCCACCGCCGCCTACGCGCGGCTCGACGCTCAGGCCCGCGACCTGCCCGGCGACGACCCGCGCGGGATCGACGCCCGCCGAACCGACATCCTCACCGACCTGCTACTGGGCCGCGACCTGCCCGGCGCAGCACAGACCACCGTGGAGGTCCAGATCAACCTCGACGCCGCCACCCTGACCGGGCTGGCCAACAACCCCGGTCACCTCGCCGGATTCGGCCCCATCCCGCCCAAAATGGCCCGCGACCTCGCCACCGCCGCCCAACGCTGGGCGCGCCGCCCTGATCGACGAACACACCGGAGGGCTCAACGACCTCTCGGCCGCCTACCGGCCCCGCCGGCTGCTCGACCTGACCATCCGAGCCCGGGACCGAACCTGTCGCTTTCCCGGCTGCCGCCAACCCGCCCACCGCTGCGACCTCGACCACACCATCCCGCACGACCACAACGGCCCCACCAAGCCAGCCAACCTGGGTCCACTATGCCGGCATCACCACCGCCTAAAGACCCACACCAGCTGGACACTGACCCAACCCGAACCCGGCCTAATTCATCTGGACCAGCCCCACCAGCCGCATCTACCACTTCCGCGCACCACCGCGCATCGAGTTCTACACAGACATCCGGCCGCATCCCGGACCAGCGCCGTTTTGATTCGTCGGTGGTGGTGCCGCCAGAGCCGGCCAGCCATCCTCAGCCAGCGCGGTGCCAGGTACGGTGCCCCGGGTCAGACAGAGGAGGGCAGGCGATGGCGGGCAGCGTCGAGCAGGCCGGTGGCCAGTTGGCTAGCGTCGCCGAGCAGCAGAGTTCGTTGGCGGCCGCCGTCGCGGCCGGTGAACTGTGGCTCGAGTCCGGTGTCGCCGAACGCGCCGCCGCCCGCTGCGAACAAGCCGTCAAGGACATCGACAAATGGTTGAGCATGGCGGATCGGCTCACTCGGCTGCGCAAGTTCGGTGACAATCACGACGGCCACGCGGCTGCGGCGCGGTTCGCCCAGGCCGGCCAGGAGTACATCGACACGATGAAGAAGTCTCAGCAGGTGTTCAAGAACATGGCGGCGACTTACCGGGCGGCTGGGCGCACGGTCACCGAGGCCGACGCGGCGAACGAGCAGATGTTCAGAGGCCGGTCCGAGTGAGGCGCGCTGTGGTGCTCGCGCTCGCGTTCTTCGCGGCCGGATGCAGTTCCCAGGTGTCCGCGCCAGCCGCATCGCCTGCGGTCGGCGATGCCAGCCGGGTGGACATGTGCACCATCCTGACCGACCAGGAGCTGACCGGGCTGGGTATGGAATTGGACAGCCGCGAGCAGGTGAGCGAGCTGGGTGCGGTGGGCTGCCAGTGGGTGGGTAAGCGCATCAGGCTGAGCCTGGAGCGGGATAAGGACACCATCGCGCAGTACAAGGCGCGCCGAAATGATCCGGCGTTCACCAGCTTCGGCGACGACACGGTGAACGGCCGGGCCGGGGTTCACCTGTCGGTAGAGCGCGACCGCGCGGACTGCGCGCAGCTGATCGATGGCGGACCGGTATCCCTCACGGTGGCGGTGGCGCAGGCAGGCCTCTATAGCGGGCCGAAGATCGATTCGTGTGCTGAGGCGTTGCGGATCGTGCAGCTGATCGAACCTCGACTGCCGAAGGCGGGTAGCTGAGATGGCCGGAGCATGGGACGTAGCGGCCGATGCGCTGGGCTTCGGTCCCAGTGGTAATGATCACGCGTCGAGTAACTGGGCGGCCTGGGGGCATAAGGAAATCTGCTCGATGCTGGAGACCTCAGTCGATCCGGCCGATATCGACGATGCTGCCAGAGCGTGGCGAGATCAAGGCCGTCATGCCGAGGACCTGGTGACCGGCCTCACCCGTGACCTGCAGGGAATCGTCTTCGATGGGTGGCGTGGCGCGGCGGCCGACGCGGCGCTCACGGCGTTGGGGCCGATCAACCAGTGGTCAGCTGACCAGGCCGATACCGCGGATCGCACCACCCGGCTGATGGATGACTCGGCATCCTCCACGGCGCAGGCAAAGTCCGCGGTGCCGCCGCCAGTGTCGCATGACTGGGGTGAGTCGTTGCGCAGCTTCAGCATCGCCGGTGGGGTGGGCGTTTTCGTCGACGCGGTCGCGCAGGAGCAGCAGAAAGTCGACGCGCACGCCGAGGCGGTGCGGGTGATGACCACCGTGTATTCCGCGCCGATCAACGACCACCAGGCCGCGGTCCCGACCTATCCGCAGCTAGCCGACCCGACGATGCAGCCACCCGAGCAGCCCGCGGATACCGGGCCTGTGCCCGGCACCCTCTATTCCGCTCCCGGGGGCGCCGCCACCGAGGCAGCGGCCACAGGGAGAGCGGCTACCGGCGGATCCGGCGGCGGGGGATCGGGCGGCGGCAGCGCGCACGGCAGCGGTCACGTGGCCTACCCACCGCCAATCGCCGCTACGTTGCAGGGCGCGGGCGGCGACCCGGCATCGCAGCACGGCGCCCAGGTGGCCCCCGACCAGACCGTCCGCCGCTCCCAGAACGTCGGTGGGCAGGTCGCTGCGGCTGCGGCGGCAGCCGGTGTTCCGATCGTGGCGCCGATCGCCGAAAGTCGTATCCGGCGGGCTCTGGCGCCTGGCGGAGGAATCCGAATCGGCGGTGCCGGGGCTGGCGGCGTCCACCCGAGCGGTGGCGGCCAGTTGAGCAGTGAAGTGAGCGGGCGTGCCAGCACCGGTCTGAGCCCTTCGGCCGCAGCTACCGAGTCCGCTGAGGGTCGGATCGGTCGCGGCGCCGGTGCAGGCGATCTGATGGCGCCGATGGGCGCGGGACGCGGCAAGGAGGGCGAGGACTCCGAGCATCAGCGGCCTTCCTACCTGATCGAGATGGACGACATCTTCACCGACGGTCGCAAGGTCGCCCCTGCGGTGATCGGCGCAGACCCGTCCAAACAGGACCGCTGACGGTGACGCCTCTGGGATGGCGGCTCAGCGCCGCGCAGTGGGCCGTGCTCACCGCGGAACTACAGCTCGACGGCTACCCAGCGCCTATTCAGGTGCGCCGGTTCGGACGTCCCGACGCCGAGGCGGGTGACGAGCTCCGGTGGCTCGGACTGCTGCGGGCGGGCCGGGTGGACGCCGATCTGGAGGCCGCGCTGCGGCTGCTGAACCGGCCGGCGAGTTGGCTGGACTCGGTGTGGTTCGCCGATGCGGCGGCCGAACAGCCCGTTCGAGTGGTCGCGGCTCGGGGCGGCACGATGGGCGTCTGCGCGCTGCAGCACCCGGATCAACCTGGCGCGACGGCCTTGGACATCATCCCAGTGGCGGGACTGGCCGCGGCGGTGGTGAGTCGGCTCCCGCTGCATCCTCCAGGACACCACCCCACGGCGACGATCACGCTGGCATCGAGCCCGGGCCGTACCGCGCAGTCCGCTGGTGCGGTGCTGGTATCAGCGTCCTCCGCGCGGACCGCAGCCGAGCGCGACAACGCCGTTGCGTCCGCGATCCTGGACCAGCCGCACGCGCGTGCCGGGCAGATCGGCGCCAACGTGCGGGACCCGTCCGGTCAGCTGCACCGTTCGCAGGTGCTGCGCTGGTGTGACAACCCAGACGGGCGGTACCAGATCACGGTCACACACCGATCCGACGCGTCGAGGTCGCTGACTGTCAGCCCAGGCGACGCACAGCGGCTCGGCGACGCGGTGCAGCGGCTGCTCGACGCGCTGCAACCCAGCTGACCGGCGCCTGAACACTGCGTGAGAAGCTTGCGCTTGTGCGAAGCGTCCTGCGAGCCGTCGGCGCCGCCCGTCGTGCCGCCCTCGGGGTCGTCGGGGTCGCTGCCGTGGGGCTGCTGATCGGCGGTTGCGGCTTTGGTCCTAGCCAGCTCAGTGCCGCCGCATTCGTCAACGGCACCGAAATCCCGCTGGACCAGGTGCACGGCCAGCTGCTGACGGTGCTGGCCAAGGAGGGTCCACAGGCCCGCGCCCAGCTTGAGGCCGGGCACCAGCTCGACGACATCTCGCGCAAGATCCTCACCGTCCGGATCCGGCACCAGCTGCTCGACATCGCCGCTCGGCGGGCCGGTGTCACCGTCGACCAGGCCCAGGTGAACCGGCTGATCACAGAGGTCGGGGGCGCGCAGGCCGCGTCCAAGGGAACGATCTACGACGCCAACGGCTACCGGCAGCGGGCCAAGGACCAGCTGTTGATGGCCGCGCTGGGCCGGACCGCGTTGCACAGCAGCGCGGTCACCGTCGACTACACCACCGCCGACACCCGAACCGCCGCCAAACAGCGGGTGGAGCAGCTTGCCCAGGCTGGGTCCAAGGCAGCCCGGCAGTCGATCGATGCTGACGTTCGTGCCGGCAAGGATGCCGAGCTGGGCAAGCGGATCGTCGCCGCTGACGACCCGGTCTTCGCCACCACCCCGGCGTTCGGCGTCGCCGAGGGCACGGTGGTGGCATTCCAGCTCGAGGACACCAAACCGTGGGTGATCATGGTGGTCAAAAACCGCACCACCCGGGGAGTCCAGCCATCTGAGCATGCGCCGCAAATCGACCAGATCGACCCGGCCGTGCTGGAAGCAATCGGTCTGCGCCAGCTGGCCCTGGTGGGTGCGGACGTCGGGGTGCGGCTCAATCCCCGGTACGGCGTGTGGGATCCAGTGAGTCTGCAGGTCGTGTCCGACGAGAACGAGACCGGTGGCTTCGTCGCACCATTACGTGCCACCGCCAGTACGTGACCTCGGATGCCCCGCCCGTTGTCGTAGCGCTGTCCGCACGGCTGCGCGGGGTGCTCCCGGCGGCGGCGACTCGGCTGCTGCGGGACGGGACACCCGTGCACGCCGACACCGACGTACCGGCCGAGCTGGCGCAGCTGTGCGGGGCCAATCCTGTCGGCGACGCCGTGGCGGGACTGCTGCTGACGCTGGATCCCAGTACCGGTGCGGCGGCCCGCTGGGTAGCAACCGGCGCCACAGTGCTGACCACCCCTGAACCCGCCGGGGCGGCGTTGCTGGATGCCGTCGCGGTGATGGACCGGTTGCGGTCGCCGGGCGGCTGCCCGTGGGACGCCGAACAAACCCACCGCTCGCTGATGCCCTACCTCATCGAGGAGACCTACGAGCTGTACGAAGCCCTGGAGGACAGCGCCGCCACCGGGGACACCACAGCGCTGCGCGAGGAGCTCGGTGATGTGCTGCTCCAGGTGCTATTCCACTCCCGGGTCGCGCAGGAGACACCCGGTGGTTTCGACATCGATGCGGTGGCGACCGGGCTGGTGGCCAAGCTCGTCACCAGGCACCCGCACGTCTTCGCGGGTAGCGAGCAGGTACGCACCGCCAGCGAGCAGGAGGTCCGCTGGGACGAACTCAAGCGCACCGAGAAGCGCCGTCAGTCGAGCGTCGACGGGGTCGCCTTGGGCCAACCCGCGGTGGCGCTGGCAGCCAAGCTGGTGTCCCGAGCGACGAAGGCGGCGCTGCCGGTAGATCTGCTTCCCGGGGCCGAGCTGACCGGCCCCGACAGTGATACCGGCAGGTCGCTGTTCGCGCGCTCCGCCGCGGCGAAGCTTGCTGGGGAAGACCCTGAGGCCGCACTACGCTGCGTTGCCCGACGCTTCGCCGACGACGTGCGCGCCGCGGAGGTTTCCGCTCGGGCCGCAGGGTTGGATGCCGAGCGGCTCACCGCCCAGCAGTGGCGGGAGCACTGGCCGGGCTAGCGTCGGATATCACTGTCCGCACCAGGCGTATCTCCGCTGTGTGACCGTCGTTGATCTGTCGTATGAGCGGCGACGAGCGTGCCGGCGCGCGAACCGGGCGAATGAGACAATTGAGTTACAAGCAGCTTCGTCGCGGGCTGCCCCGAGCGTCGCAGTACCTGCTGCGCGGGTTGTTGTCCGGCGGTGCACTGGCCTGTGCTGGTCTGGTGCTCACAGCTCTGGGTTCGGTAGCCGCTCCGCTGCCCGACCGTGGTCTCGCTGTGCCCGCGCCTGCGGCGATGGCCGCGCCTGCGGCATTGCCCGACGTCTCGGAACCCGTCGCCGAGCCGGTCACCCAGCCGGTCACTACCCCCCAGCCCGCGGGGCAGTCTGCGCGCCAGACCGTCACTATCCCGATCCAGCTCCCCCCCGCGCCTGACCAGAAGCCGGTCGCCCCGCAGCTGGCGTTCGCTGATTGGGCCACCCGGATGTCCAAGGTCACAAGTATTCCGCAGCGTGCGCTGGAGGCATACGCGAATGCTCATGCCGTGTTGGCTGCTAGCCAACCGAATTGTCACATCACCTGGGTGACTCTGGCTGGCATCGCAGCCGTGGAGTCCAAGCACGGTGGTTTCGAGGGCCGCACTCTGGAACCCGATGGCCGGCCGTCGTCGCCGATCATCGGGATACCGCTGAACGGCGCGCCCGGCGTCAAGTCTATCGCGGACACCGACAATGGGATCCTCGACGGTGACAAGATATGGGACCACGCTGTCGGGCCCTTCCAGTTCATCCCGTCCACGTGGGCCAAGTGGCGAGCCGACGGGAATCACGACGGGATCACCGACCCGCAAAACATTGATGATGCATCCCTGGCTGCGGCGAACTACCTGTGCGCAGACAACCGGAACATGGGTTCCGGTGACGGCTGGTTGCGGGCAATCCTGTCCTACAACGATTCCTTGGACTACGCGCAAGAGGTTTACGGCTTCGCTCAGACCTACGCACGCAGCGCCAAGGGCGTCACCTAAGCAGCGTTATCGGCGGCCTATCCGCATCCGCACCTCGTTGAGTGCTTCCTGATATTCGGGTGTGGGATTCATCGCCGCGGCCATTGCGAGCTGTGCGCGGGCCTCGTCCAGGCGGCTTTGCCGTTGCAACGTGCGGCCCAGCGCGAAGCGCGCGTAGTGGTCAGAAGGATTGTGTTCGAGCACACGAAGGAATGCCTGCTCGGCACGGTTGAGCTGAGCGGACTGCAGGTAGGCTCGGCCTGCCAGCAACTGGACGCTCGGCGCGTCGGGCTCCGCATCCAGTACCGGGGCCAACTCTCGAAGGGCTTCCAGCGGGCGCCGTTCGGAGACCAACGCCTCAGCGAGCCGGAACTGCTCGACGACGTCCGGGGGGCGGTCGGCGGCTGTCATGGTCGTTCCCACGGTACGCGGACGGCTGCTGTTGCACGAGCCGCCGTTCGATCATCGGGCGCGCGCCTCCGACCGAGTGCGCCCGACCGTGGTTAGGCTGTTGCGTGCCCACCTGACGAGGAGCGAATCTGTGGCCGTCATTGAGGAGGTCGGAGCCCGCGAGATCTTGGATTCGCGCGGGAACCCCACTGTCGAGGTCGAGATCGCACTCGATGACGGCACGCTGGCGCATGCCGCGGTGCCCTCCGGGGCGTCCACTGGGCGCCACGAGGCGGTCGAGCTGCGTGACGGCGATCCGCAGCGCTACCTGGGCAAAGGAGTTGAGGGCGCGGTCGCGGCGGTGCTGGATGAGATCGGGCCCGAGCTCGTCGGCGTCGAGGCGATCGAGCAGCGCGTGGTGGATCAGAAGCTGGTGGACCTCGACGGCACACCCGACAAGTCCCGGCTGGGCGTCAACGCGATCCTCGGGGTCTCGCTGGCGGTCGCCAAGGCGGCCGCCGAGTCCAGCGGCCTGGAGCTGTTCCGTTATGTCGGTGGTGTGAACGCGCACGTGCTGCCGGTCCCGATGCTCAACATCCTCAATGGCGGCGCGCATGCCGACACCGGAGTCGACGTCCAGGAGTTCATGATCGCTCCGATCGGTGCGGAGTCCTTCCGCGAGGCGCTGCGCTGGGGTGCCGAGGTCTACCACGCACTGAAGTCGGTGCTCAAGGCCAACGGGTTGTCCACCGGGCTCGGAGACGAGGGCGGCTTCGCACCCGATCTGCCGGCCAACACCGACGCGCTGGACCTGATCGCCACCGCGGTGGACAAAGCCGGCTACACCCTCGGCCGGGACATCGCGCTCGCGATGGACGTGGCCGCGAGCGAGTTCTTCACCGACGGTGCCTACCGCTTCGAGCGCAGCACCCGCAACGCCGAGCAGATGATCGACTATTACAACGGGCTGCTCGACGCTTATCCGCTGGTATCGATCGAAGATCCGTTGGCCGAAGACGACTGGGATGGCTGGGTGCGGCTCACCGCCGAGCTCGGTGATCGGGTGCAAATCGTTGGCGATGACATCTTCGTGACCAACCCGGAGCGCCTGGAGGAGGGGATCTCCCGCCGGGTGGCCAACGCGCTGCTGGTGAAGGTCAACCAAATCGGCACGCTGTCGGAGACGCTGGACGCGGTGGCGCTCGCGCAATCCAACGGCTACCGCTGCATGCTCAGCCACCGCTCCGGCGAGACCGAGGACACCACGATCGCTGACCTCGCTGTGGCGATCGGCTGTGGGCAGATCAAGTCTGGCGCCCCGGCGCGGTCGGAGCGGGTGGCGAAGTACAACCAGCTGCTGCGCATCGAAGAGACCCTCGGCGACGCCGCGCGCTATGCCGGGGACCTGGCGTTCGCCCGGAACGCTGCGGAAGGCTAAGCCTGATGGGCGGTGCCAGGCGCAGCGGTATGACCCACGGCACAGGGCCGCCCGGTCCGCTGGCACGGCGGATCGGATATGCGGTGGGGATCACCACCGGACGCCGTGCGGCACTGCTCGCTGCGTTGGTCTGTGTGCTGATGCTGAGCGTAGCGGTGCCGCTACGTAACTATGTGGGCCAGCGCGCCGAGTTGGCAGCGGTCTACGAGCAACAACAGATGCTGGCCGACAAGATCGCCGAGCTGGAGCGCCGCCGTGGCCTGCTGGCCGACCCGCAGCACATCGAAACACAGGCCCGCGAGCGGCTGCGCTACGTGCTGCCTGGGGAAGCGCCGTACCTGGTGCAGCTTCCGCCCGGCCCCATCACTACCAGCAGCACTGGCGCGACCGACAGCGCTGGCGGTACCGGCGCTGTCCAGTCGTCCGCACAGCCGTGGTACGGCCAGCTCTGGAAGTCGATCAATAGTGGGTGAGCCGGTGGACCGCGCCGACTGGGAGGCTGTCGCCGCGCAGCTGGGTCGGTCGCCGCGGGCACTGCGGGCGGTCGCGCACCGCTGCCCCTGCGGGCTGCCCTGCGTGGTGCAGACCCAGCCGCGGCTCGATGACGGCACCCCGTTTCCCACCCTCTACTACCTGACCTGCCGCCGCCTCGCCGGCCTGGTGGCACGGATCGAGGCTGCTGGCGTGATGCAGGAGATGACCGAACGGCTCGCGACGGATCCTGTGCTGGCGCAGGCCTACCGGAGCGCGCACGAGTCGTACCTGGCCGAGCGCGACGCGGTGCAACCGCTGGGCACCCAAGTCAGCGCCGGCGGCATGCCGGACCGGGTGAAATGCCTGCACGTCCACGTCGCACACGCCCTGGCCCGCGGCCCCGGCGTCAACCCCTTCGGCGACGAAACGCTAGCCGCCATCGGCACCTGGTGGCTACCCACCCCGTGCGTTGGCGGGGAGGAAGGTGGCAATGGTGCGGGTTGCGGCGATTGACTGTGGGACGAACTCGATCCGCCTGCTCGTGGCGGATGTTTGCGCTGGCACGGTGAGTGATGTGCATCGGGAGATGCGGATCGTGCGGCTCGGTCAGGACGTCGACGCCACTGGTCGGTTGGCTCCAGATGCCCTGGACCGCACTCGGCTGGCACTGGCTGATTACGCCGCCATCGCGCGGAGCGCCGGGGCGCAGCGGGTCCGGATGGTGGCCACCTCGGCGACCCGCGACGCCGCCAACCGGGACGAGTTCTTCGCGATGGTCGGCCGAACCCTCGGTACCGACGCTGAGGTGATCACCGGAGATGAGGAGGCGCGGTTATCTTTCACCGGGGCGGTCGGCGGTCTGGATCCCGCTGACGGTCCGTTCCTGATCGTCGATGTGGGTGGCGGGTCCACCGAGCTGGTACTGGGCCAGTGGGATGGTGTGCGGGCGGATGTCACGGCGGCACGGTCGGTGGACATCGGATGTGTCCGGATCACCGAGCGGCACCTCCGCAGCGACCCCCCGACACCTGACGAGATCAGTGCCGCTGAGCAGTTCGCGGCCGAAACCCTACAGCCGGCGTTCGCCGAGGTACCGGTGGACAAGGCGCGTACCTGGGTCGGCGTGGCGGGCACCGTCACCACGCTGTCCGCTATCGCCCAGCAGCTGCCGGCCTATGATCCCGAAAGCACCCACCTGTCCCGGCTGTCGCTGCAGCAGGTGCGAGCCACCGCTGAGCAGCTGCTCGCGTCGACGCACCAGCAGCGGGCAGCCAACCCGGTCATCCATCCCGGCCGGGTGGATGTGATCGCCGGCGGCGCACTCATCGTGCGGGTCCTCTCCGAGGAGTTGCATACCCGGGCCGGCATCAGCGAGCTGGTGGTCAGCGAGCACGACATCCTCGACGGCATCGCGGTCGGCCTCGACTGATGGGCACCGAGCTGGACATGCTGGACGACGAGATAACCCGGTGCCGGGCCTGCCCGCGCCTGGTGGCCTGGCGGGAGCAAGTCGCCGCAGACAAGCGCGCCGCCTACCGTACTGAGGCCTACTGGGGACGTCCGGTTCCAGGCTTCGGACCGCCCGACGCCGCGCTGGCCATCGTCGGGCTCGCACCGGCCGCACACGGCGGCAACCGGACCGGCCGGATCTTCACCGGCGACCGCTCCGGCGATGTGCTCTTCGCCGCGCTGCACGAGGTCGGCCTGGCTAACCAGCCGATCGCCGCCCACCGCGGTGACGGACTGACGCTGCACCGCACCAGGATCACCGCCCCGGTACGGTGCGCCCCCCCGGCCAACAAACCCACCCCCACCGAGCGCGACACCTGCCGACCATGGCTGATCAGAGAGCTGCAGCTGCTGCGCCCGACGCTGCGCGCGGTGGTCGTGCTCGGCGCCTTCGGCTGGCAGGCGCTGTTGCCCGCGCTGAGCGCCGCCGGCTGGCCGCTGCCAACCCCGCGGCCCCCTTTCGGGCACGGCACCGAGGTCGCCCTGGATGGGCTGCACCTACTCGGCTGCTACCACGTCAGCCAGCAGAACACCTTCACCGGTCGGCTCACCCCGGCCATGCTGGTCGACGTGCTGCGCCGGGCGATCGACCTAGCCGGGATCGCAGCTCCTTCTTGATCGCGCGATGGCCAACTAAGCCGCGTTGCCTGGGCCAGTGGAAGCCTCAAGCCTATAGACAATCCGTGATACGATCGCGGTATGGATGCGAGTTCCGGGACGATGATTCGTGAGGCTCGTCGCCGAGCTCGGCTGTCGCAGACCGATCTTGCGCGACGCGCTGGTGTCGCCCAGTCGGTGATCAGCGCGTATGAGTCCGACCGGCGTGAACCGGGCCTTCGTACCCTCGCCAAGCTGATCGACGCTACCGGCCATCAGCTCGTCTTTAAGCTGATCGCCGCACCACGCAATCGGCTCGGGCTACCTGACACGCGACTTGGTCGGCGTCTCCGTCGGCACCGCCGTGCCCTGATCGACATCGCCGCCCGGCGCGGGGCGCGCAACGTGCGTGTCTTCGGCAGTGTCGCCCGAGGTGACGACACCGATACCAGTGACATCGATCTGCTCGTAGACCTTGACGTCGGCGTCGGCGTCGGCGTTGTGTCGTTGGCTGGGCTGACCAGGGAACTGGCCGAGTTGCTCGGTGTCGACGTCGACGTCGTGCCGAGCGCCGCACTCAAACATGCGATACGAGACGAAGTCTTAAGTGAAGCGATCGCGCTGTGAGTCGTCGCGATGATCAACGGTTGGGTGACGTCCTCGCTGCTGCCGCAGCCATCGCCAACCACATCACGAGAGGCGGGCTCGATGACGGGCTGGTATTTGACGCCGTCCGAGTTCGGCTGATCGAGATCGGCGAAGCAGTCAAAGCCATCGATCCCGACCTGCTCGCGCGAGAACCAGCCATCTCGTGGATCGACGTCGCCGGCATGCGTAAACACCTCGCCCACCGGTACTTCGACACTGCCCATGCAATCGTGCAGGCTACTGTTACCGAGGACCTGCCACCCCTCGTGGCCGCGGCCAAGCGACTGCTCGATCATCTTACTGTTGATCCACGGTCGTGATCGTCGGTGCATACGCGGTCTCGGCCAGAAGAGTGGCCGCTGCTCGACAGATCGGGTTCTTGATCCGTCCTCGGGTGACGCGGATACCCTTAGCGCTGGCCCCCGTAGCCCAACCGGCAGAGGCAGGTCCCTTAAAAGGGCCGCAGTGTGGGTTCGAATCCCACCGGGGGCAC